>CAYSKD010000011.1:3479-11564 GCA_964431665.1 uncultured Clostridium sp. | reverse complement strand
TATTTAATAGCAGATGACTACATACCATATGATAGTATACCATATAGCACAAAAAATGGAGTAGTAACATCAAATAAGCCAAATGCTTATACAACAGGAAGTGGAAGTGGACCATGTGTTGCATATTTTACAAACATATTAGATGATTATGAAGGATCAGCAAGTATAACAAGTACAACATTACAAAATTTAAATAGTAAATATTATTCATATTTAAAAACAAATTCAACAATAAGTACAAACAATAATATGAAAGCAGTAGCATATATGATGGATACAACAGCATGGAGTGATTTTGCAGGAGAAAATGCAGAATATGCAATAGGAGGACCATCACTTGAATTAATAACAAATTCATACAATCAAAAATGTACAGATGCAAGTAAGCAACTAAGTGTATTAGTAGAAGATGGAGTAGGAAGTGAATATGATAGTGCAGAAAGAGGATATGTGGCAAGGAAAGGAACAGAGGAATATTATTCATATGTACATAGTGCCTTCGATACAACAGATAGTTTGTATGTAATAACAAGTGAATCAAAGGCATATGGAATGTGGCTTGGTTCTCCGTCTGCGTCTGTTATTGATAACAATCTGTATGCCGTTCGCGAAGATCGGGCGGCTTGTACGGCAGCAGCAACAACGGCGTTGGTTTCCGTCCTCTAGTTTGTCTAAAATCTAGTGTCCTACTAGAAGAACAAGCAGATGGAAGTTATATAATAAAATAAAATTTTATTTGAGACTAGAGGGTGTAATTTAAAGGAGGCATTAATGTACCTCCTTTGCTATATATTTTTAAGGAATTAGTAGTAATTGACCTATAATTATTGTATCATTGTCAAGATTGTTTAATTCAATTATTCTATCAACCGTCGTATTATATTTCCTAGCAATACTATATAATGTATCACCAGTTCTTACAATATATAATTTATTTGCTCTTGATTTTGCAAATCTGTTTGTAGGTATAGTTAAAATTTGACCTACTAAAATAATGTTACTACTTAAGTTATTAGCGTCTTTTAGATCCTCAACTGTTGTATTAAACTGATTAGCTATTTTCCATAGAGAATCACCTGCCTTGACCACGTATTCAGTAGTATTAGCGCTGATGGTTAAAACTTGACCTATTGATAGTATAGTTGAATTTAGATTATTAATTGCCATTAAATTTTCTACAGTCGTATTATACATATTAGCGATTTTCCACAAAGTATCTCCAGGTTGTACAGTATATGTGTTATTTGTAGTAGTTGGATTTTTTACTATTAAAACTTGACCAATAGAAATAATATTACTTGTTAAATTATTCATATTTTTTAATTCTTCAACAGTTATATTATACATATTAGCAATTTTATATAAAGTATCTCCTGCCTTAACTGTATATGTATTACTATTACTTGTGACTGTGCCTCCTTCAGTTTGTATAACAGCATTTACAATTGCATCAACATACCTTCTATAATTATTTCTAATTCTATTTAAATCTGTTTCGTTGTTTATAAAGCCATATTCGATTATAAGGGATTGCAAGTTACCAGTTTCTCTATGTATAAAATAGTAGTCAGTATTTGGATCATTATCTCGTGCCCTTTGATATACTCGTCTTACGACTTGTCCCTCTTTACTTAGGGCATTTAAAATATTTTTAGCTAGAGTATCTTCATTTCTTAATGCGTATATAACCTCTGCACCTTCTGCGGTGTTTGGTGTAGCACTAGCATTTAAATGATTTGAAATTAATATAACATTTGAATTATTTCCAAAGGCGTTCATAATCCTTCTAATTCTTTCGCTACTAGAAATGGTTTCATCATCATTTCTAGTAAGATATACAGGAATACCCAGCTCTTTAAATCTATCATACATATATCTAGATATTTGTAAAGTTAAATCTTTTTCTTGTGCACCAAATCCAACAGCACCAGGATCATTTCCTCCATGTCCAGCATCGATTACAACGTAAAAATCATTCATTTTTTTCACCTCCATATTTTATTGTATGAAAGTTTGGTTATAAACGTTAATACCAATATTAGTAAGAAAAAAATAAAACCAAGAAAAACCTTGATTTTATTGATATAGTTTTTTATGTTTTATCTAGAATATGTACAATATTTACCGCATCTTTAATTACACTAGCCTTTATTCTATTAGTATATATAATTTCGCCATCAATACTTATAGGAAACTTTCTAGTTGATACAACGCTTATTGTTTTAGTTCTTTCATGATTTATTTTATCAATTTTTTCATGCAATCCTTTTTGATACTTTGGCAAAAGAATAATTTTTTCCCTTACTCTTGAAGAAGCAATTTTGCAAATATCAAGTATTCCATCATGGACGTTGGCACTATCTGATGGACATATACCTCCACCATAAAATTTACCATTTGATATAGCAATTAAAGTATAACGTCCTTTTTCTATATTATTATCAGTCCTAATTTTAAATTTAAAGTTCCTATTTTGAAGTAGCGTATAAAATATAGATAGATTGTATTTTGATTTACCAGATATAAATGGAAAGTTCCTAAATATATTAACGTTTTTTGCAACCATTGCATCAAAACCCATATTTAATATATTTATACAGTATTTGTTGTTGTTAAGTTTAATAACGTCTGTTGGAGTTGAAGGAGTATTTATAGAATTATATATAATTTTTCTTATACTTTTATATTTTGATACACTTTTTATAAAGTCGTTTCCAGTTCCACAAGGAATAATTACAATTTCTGATTTTGTCCCCATAATACCAGTAACTACTTCATTTAATGTTCCATCTCCGCCAAGAACATAAAATCTACATTCCTCTTTTTTTGAAAGCCTTCTTGAAATAGAAATTAGACTCCCAGAAAAGGTAGAAATAATTATATTAGCTTCAATGTTAAATTTTTTTAACAGATTTTGCACAGATTTTGCATACTTTTCACCTTTTTTATTACCAGACATTGGATTTACCAAAATAAAATGTTGCATGGTATCACCTCTATTAAATTATATCAACTTTTATATTAGTTTTCTACAATTTTTGATAAATTTATACATAAAATATGTAATATATAAATATTATATAGTAGAATAAAATTGGAGGGAAAAATAAATGATAAGAAAAAGAAAAAATAGAGTTAGTGGACATATTATGCAAAATAGTATCTGTTATAGCAATAGAACTAGTACAAATAATATGAAAATGAAACTTGGAGATAGTTCAGACAATGTAAAAGTATTACAAGAAATGCTAATGGATATAGTTGAACTTTATCCATCAATACCGCAAATTACTATAGATGGTATTTATGGAGCAAAAACACAAGCGGCTGTAAAAAGATTTCAAGAATTAATGGGAATTTATGAAACAGGCGCTGTTGATAATTTAACTTGGAAAAAGTTATTGTTAATACATAGTAAAAAAAAGGCAATGAGTGATAATGATAGACTTGATGAAAATGATGAAGGACTTGATTTATCAAATAATGTAGTAAAACTTGGAAGTAAAGGAAGATACGTTATAGAATTACAAGAATATTTAAACAAAGTATCAAATTTATATCCTGCTATTGAAAAAGTCTCTATTGATGGGGTGTTTGGTCAAAAAACGCAAGATGCTGTTATACAATTTCAAACATTATTTGATTTAGATGCAGATGGAGTAGTTGGAAATGTAACTTGGAATGCATTATATAATGCTTCACTTGGAAAATTATCTCCAGGAGGAAATATTAATCTATAATAAAAAATGAGAGTAAATTATAACAAAAATTTTGCACAAAAATTTACTCTCATTTTTATGTCAAAAAAATTATAGACAAAAAAACAAACTTATGTTATACTATATAAAATTAAAAAAATTCTAAAAATAATTTTAAGGAGAAAAAGATATGAATATTTTTGGATTTACTTAGTAGCTTATTTATTCGTGCTTTAAAAAAATTTGACAGAAAAATCATGTGATGCTATAATAATAGATAAGGAGTGAATAAATATGGAAAGAATCGATAAAATAAATTATTATTTGGATATGGCAGATACAGTATTAAAACGCGGTACATGTATTAGAAGAAATTATGGTGCAGTTATTGTAAAAAACGACGAAATAATTTCAACGGGATATACTGGTGCTCCTAGGGGAAGAAGTAATTGCAGTGATTTAGGATTTTGTGCAAGACAAAAGTTAGGAATAAAAAGTGGTGAAAAATACGAGCTATGTCGCTCAGTACATGCTGAACAAAATGCAATTATAAGTGCTGCTAGAAAAGATACAATAGGTGCTACTTTGTATCTTGTTGGTAGAGATGCAAAAACCAATGAATATGTAGTAAATACTGATAGTTGTAGTATGTGTAAGCGTGTAATAATAAATGCTGGAATAGAAAAGGTCATTACAAGAATAGATGATAAAAACTATAATGTAATTGATGTTAGTAAGTGGATAGACTATGATGAGGTTTTAGAAGAAAAAGTTAAACCCTTATTTGAAAATTAATTAGTAAATATAAGAAAAGAAGGTAAGAGAGATGAGAATACATACAGTGATGGTTGAGCCTGAAATTCCACAAAATACTCGGAAACATTGCAAGAACATGCGCAATCACAGGTTCTAAATTGCATTTGGTTTATCCATTGGGCTTTAAAATAGATGAAAAATCGGTAAAAAGGGCAGGACTTGATTATTGGGATAAAGTTGAAATTGAAGAGCATAATTCTTTAGAGGATTTTCTAAAAAAGTATAATCCTGATAAAAATAATATGTTCTTTGCAACCACAAAGGGAAAAAATAAATATAGTGACGTTGATTATTCAAAAATGGATGATGTATTTATTTTATATGGTAAAGAAACCAAAGGTTTACCAGAATGGTTGCTAAAAAAGTATTTAAATACTAAAACTATAAGAATACCAATGCTTCCAACATTAAGATCGCTAAATTTATCAAATTCAATGGCTATTATTACTTATGAAATTTTAAGACAGCAAAATTTTGCAGATTTACAAGGAATTAGTTCATATTTTGATAATAACTAATGTACTAGAATTCTATGTATTATAATAATATATAGAATTCTTTTTTTATTTTTATTTTTTTTTGTACATTTTGTGAATTTTAATAAAAAAATGTTAAATAATAAATAATAAATAAAAATAACATTTTATATGCATATTAGTGTAACATTGCAAATTTACAAATTTACAAAAATGATGCTTTATATATTGACTTTATAAAATATGTAGTGTATAATTACAGTTGTGTTAAGCAATTTTTTGTTATATATTTATTTGGCGGTATAGCTTAATTGGCTAAAGCATCCGGTTCATACCCGGAAGAGTGTCGGTTCGATTCCTACTGCCGCTACCATAAAAAATTTAATAAGATAGCTTGTATCAAAGTATGCAAGCTATCTTATTTTCTCATTTGGCATTTTTTACATATACCATGTATTTCAAATGTATGCGACGTAATTTTAAAACCTGTTTTATCTGATAAGTTATTTTGTATATCCTTTAATGGACATTTTGCTATAATTTCTGACTTTTTGCAAATATCACAAATAATTTTGTGCTTATGTATATGATTAATAGGCTCATAAAGTGTAACTTTTGTATTAGATATTTGCTTTGTTATAATATTATTTTTAGTAAGATATGCAAGTGTTCTATATATAGTAGATAAGTCAATATTGTTATTTGATTTTATAACTTTCGCATATATTTGTTTAGCCGAAATTGGTGTACTAGAATTGTTTATTATATTTAATATTAAATTTCTTTTTTTACTATTTCGTGTACTTATTTTATTATTATTATTTTCATTATACATATAGTGCACCTATCAATTCTATTAAAAGACCTGCTAGACAACCAATTAAATAAACAAGTCCTAGTATTTTAATATTTTCTTTTATATTGTTATTAACTTTAAATAGCACTGCAAGACCAATTCCAGCGCCAGTACATAGACCAGCAATAATTGAGGCAAAAGATAAATTACCAGATATATATAGTTCTGTCAAAAGTACGGAAGATGCACAATTTGGAATAAGTCCAATTATTCCAGCAATAAAAGGCTGAATGATATTTCCATTCATTAGTAATCTAGATAAATTATCTTCACCAATTAAATATACGGCAGTATTTAAGATAAACGCAACAATAATTACAAATATAAATGTGTTTATAGTATGCTTTATAGTTGGTTTTAAAATATGACTGTTATGATCGCATTCACAGTTAGAGCACATTTCATGCATATGTTCATGTACATCTTTGATATCCTTATTTAAAGTATGTTTTTTTCTAAAAATTAAATCAATTATAGTAGCGGTAATTATAGCAACTAAAAATTTTACTAAAATGATTTTTAATATATCCATATAATTTTCTGGATGACTAAGAAGTACCGGTATTGCTTCATCTGATGTTGAAATAAAAACTGCAATTAAAGTACCAAGTGTTATTACGCGACTTGCATATAAGTTTGATGCCGTAACTGAAAATCCACATTGTGGGATAAGACCTAATATAGCGCCAACACTTGGTCCAAATTTTCCTGATTTGGTTAATATTTTTCCTAAATCTTTTGAAGATTTATGTTCTATATATTCAATTAATAAATATGAAAGGAACAAAAAAGGAATGAGTTTTATAGAATCTAGTAATGTATCAATTATAACATCTAACATATTTCCTCCTAATGCAAATCATTTGCATTAAGATTATATTGCATAAGGTAAGTAAAGTCAACGGTTTTGACAAAAATTTATAAAAAAAGACGGCTACAATTGTAGTCGTCTAAAAAGATTAGTTTAAAGCTTCTTCAAGATTTTTAGCGATTAAGCATAACTCGTTTATTTTTCTCTGTGGCAGTTTCATGACTTTGTGTGAATAATCATTAGTTGCATAATAGGATATGCGATTATATACTTCTTTGGCAATGTATTGAAGTTCTGATGAAGGTACGTGATCAAATGAAATATCATAAGATTTAGTAGTATCCAATGTATACCAAAACTCTGAATACTTCAAATGAAACATGTGGCAAAATGAAGTTATGGATTCCTCAAGTACTTTTCTTAATTCTTTTTCATTATTCATAGTAAATCCTCCTAAAATTTTATTTGGTTTATTTGATATCAACAATTATATTATATCACAAAAAAATTAGAAGTCAATAAATAAACAAAAAAAGTTGAATGAATTAACATAATTTAGCTATGCTAAAATAATATTAATGATAAAAAGAAAGTGATATGAAATATATCACCTTCTTGTATAAAAAAGCTGGTTGTGAGTTTATTTAAATGTATGCACCTTTAAAAACAAAGAAAGAAATATATAAATATAATTCTTTTAAAGGAATGTCAGAAAAAATTATAAAATTTATTGAATTATGTTACAAAAATAATGACAAATATATGGAATACATGAACAACAAAAAAATAATTCCTGAGAAATTGAAGAAATATTATTAATTAAATATGATTAACATTAGAGCCGTAAGACTCTTTTTTAATACAAAAAATAAAAAGGAGATAAAAAATAATAGAAAGATATAACTTAGATTATAATTATAGAGAAAAGCCTATAAAATGTTGATTGTAAAATTCCAAAAAATAAATATAATAAGTAAGAGGTGAAGTATGAAAAAATTTTAAAAAAGCGGAAGTCAATTTGACTTCCAAAAATCAATATTTTGGCAAAATAAAAACCGCTAAAAAGCGGTATTATTGGTTGCGGGGGCAAGACTCGAACTTACGACCTTCGGGTTATGAGCCCGACGAGCTGCCAACTGCTCTACCCCGCGATGCGCTATACAATTAGTATAATATATAAAAAATTAAAAGTCAATAGTTTAGACTAAATTTGTTAAAAAAGTATTGTATAAGTGATTGTCTGTCAGTCATACTTATTAAAAAACTTTCAAAAAAATATGTAAGCGTTGATATAACTAAATTATTATACTTTTTTAATGTAATTATATGATGTATATTGGTAATTAGTAACCATTATTTTTCTAGTTTTATATAAAAAATCTATAATAATATGGAAAAAGATTAAATTTTATGTTATTATTATATATA
>CAYSKD010000011.1:0-3379 GCA_964431665.1 uncultured Clostridium sp. | reverse complement strand
AAAAAATCTATAATAATATGGAAAAAGATTAAATTTTATGTTATTATTATATATAAATAAAATAGATGTTTATAAATATCTTGCTAAAGTTTTGAATATATTGTTTTAGGTGGTATTTATGAATAAATATTTTATTAAATATTATATTATAGTATTTGCATTATTAGTTTTGTTTTTTTCATCTATAATAATTATGTTTAAATGTAAAATTGAGAAATATATAAGTACAAATGCTAATATAGAAAATGATTTAATTTCATATATTAATAGGATTGATAATGTTGTTTTATGTATTTATGAAATGGACATATCTGGAGAGGTTTTAACTTTAGCTCAAAAAGATTATATAACTTCAATGTATATTAATTATTATAAAGGGGTATATATTGATAATATAGTAACTGAAAACGACTTTGAATATATTTCAAAAGATGTTTTTAAACAGATATATGGTACAATATTTGATTTAAATGAATTTAATGATAGCTTATATCAAGATAATATAAGGTTACATCCATTTAATATGAATAAAGTATATTTAGATAAGAATAAAATATTATCTTGTAAGTATGATGGGATAAAATATATAGTAGATGTAGAATATACAAGTGTATTTGAAAATAATAGTACAGTATTTAAAGTTACATATTATATAAGAGAAACTAATATTTCAAATTATTCTTTAGTAGGTTTTGTAATAAAAGGGTGATTAAAGTGGATAAAAAATTAGATGCTAAAAAACAACCTAATACTAGGACAAGCAGTTCTAATATGCAAGATGAAAATAAAACAAATACTATAAAATGCAATGTAAGTAAAAAAGATAAGAAAAATCATAGAAAACTTAAAGTAATTATTAGTATTTTCATAATAATTTTAGTATTATTGATACTTGCATTTACAGTGCCATATATAACTTTAAATGTAAAACTGTATAGTGAGCTAAAAAATACAAATGAAGAATTTATTAAAGTTAACAGTTATTTTAGATATATTTTAATAAATTCAAAAGTAGTAGAAAAATATAAAGAAGCAAACAAGGGTATAAAAATAACGTATAAAGACTCAATATATACTATACCATCTAGCAATATGCAAAAAGCCTTTGATATTGAACTTAACATTGAAGAAAATAGAATTTTTGATTTTGAAAATATAAAAGATATTGAATGTCTATATATAAAAAATTGGTATTATAGTAGTGTAGAATTAAAATTACCAGAGTATTTAGCAACTAAAGAAAAATTAGATATCTATACATTAAATAAAGAAGAAAATAGCATAGAAATATATAAAAAAGGTTGTAGTATAAATGAGAATGGTACTTTAACAATTGACGCAAAAGAGGATGTGGCAGGATATATTGTAATATATGTTCCATTAAAAGATATGGCAGTAGAAAATAACGCAGATATTATTGAGTTAAGCAAAGGTCATGAAACAAAGCTTAATATAGAATTTATACCAAATAACGCAACATCTACAGAATTTAAATATGTTGTAAATGATAATTCTAAGATATCTGTTAACAATGACACATTAGTTGGAAATGAAATTGGAGATGAAACTATTAATATTTGTAGTATTAATAATGACGTAAAAAAAGAGATTAAAATTCATATTTCAAATTATGTTAATGATATAAAATTTAATAGTGATGTTATTAACTTAACTGTAGGAAACAGTTATAGTTTAGAATATAGTATAGTACCAGAAGATGCAGAAAATCCTAATTTAGCTTTTTCTACAAATAATGAAAATATTGCAACTATAGACAATCTAAATATAAAAGCAATAGCAGCAGGAACTTGTCAAATAACTGCTTCAACTACAGAAGGAGCAAGCTTTAGTAAAAGTATAACAATAAATGTAGCTAATAAACCAGTAATTACAACTACTTCTAATAATGTTTCAGGTCTTACATATATTCAAGGTATTCTAATTGTTAATAAAACATATGCTTTACCATCTGATTATAATCCAGGCGTAAATGCTCAAGCACTTGCTGCATTTAACAATATGAAAAATGCGGCGGCTAATGAGGGAATCTCACTTTGGATAGCATCTGGATTTAGATCATATAGTACTCAAAGTGGATTATATAATAGATATGTAAATACATATGGTAAAGAAACTGCAGATACATTTTCGGCAAGACCAGGCCACAGTGAACATCAAACAGGACTTGCCTTTGATTTAAATTATATTGAGGACTGGTTTGCCAACACCAAAGAGGGAATTTGGTTAGCAAATAATTCATATAAATATGGCTTTATAATAAGATATCCAGCAGATAAACAAGCTATAACAGGATATAAATATGAGCCATGGCATATAAGATATTTAGGCGTTGATGTAGCTACAAAGGTATATAATAGTGGGCTTTGTTTAGAGGAGTATCTTGGTATTACTTCTACTTATACAAATTAATGTAGAAATGATATATATTGAAAGGATGATTTTTATGAAAAAAATTACAACTATTCTATGGGGTATAGTATTTATTTTATTAGGTTTGGTTTTAGGACTTAATGCTTTAGATATTACTCATATAAATATATTTTTTGACGGTTGGTGGACTTTTTTAATTATAGTACCTTGTTTTATTGATTTATTTAATGACCATGATAAAACAGGAGACTTATTAGGCTTATTAATAGGATTAGTACTTTTTATAGGTATAAGAGGAATAATTGATTTTACAGTTATATGGAAGTTAATAGTTCCAGCTATATTTTTAGTAATTGGTGTGTCTTTAATATTTAAAGATACAATAAATAGAGGAGTAAATAATAAGATAAAGGAACTAGATAATAAAGAGGCGGATGAATATAGTGCAACATTTTCTGAGCAAAATATAGATATGAAAAATGATGAGTTTAAAGGTGCTACTTTAAATGCTGTTTTTGGGTCTATTAAGTTTGATTTTTCTAATACAAAGATACTTAAAGATCAAGTTATAAATGCAAGTTGTATATTTGGAAAAGTTACAATATTAGCTCCAAGTAATGTAAATATAAAAATTAAATCAACACCTATATTTGGCAGCGTAAATAATAAAGCAATTAAAGATTTTAATGAAGAAAATAGAACAATATATATAAATGCGTTTTCACTATTTGGCGTAGTGAATATTAAATGAATTAATAGGAGCTAATATAAAAGATAATAGCATAATAGAATGTGGAGTAGGAGATGTATAAACTTTTCTAAGTAAGTGTAAAAAATTTGATAAGTTTTTTTAATAAAATAATAAATAATAGCCCACTTTAAGTATTGTTTTAGAGTGGGCTATTAAGGTAAATATTTTAGGTATGAACATTATGTTAGTCAGCCATACTTATTAATAAAATTTTTAAAAAAATTATGTAGTGTTTAT
>CAYSKD010000010.1:0-11646 GCA_964431665.1 uncultured Clostridium sp. | reverse complement strand
TATAAAAAATGTTGATTTTTTGTATAAAGAGTAGTATAATAATTATGACATGATGAAGTGAGAGGGTGATAATCCTCTCACTTATGTTTAGATATTAATTAAATTAATGTTAGGAGTATTTATGAGTTTAAAAGATGAACAAAAAATCGAAGAAAAAATAGGAGAAAAAGTAAATAAATTGGGATTTGAAATAGAATATGTTGAAGATGTTATTGAAGGTGGTAAAAATATTATACGTGTTGTATTAGACAAAAAAGAAGCTTCAGTAACAATTGATGATTGTGAATTAGTAAGTAGAAGTATTGAAGATGATATTGATAATATAATAAAAAAAGAGTATGTTTTAGAAGTATCATCACCAGGACTTGAAAGACAATTAAAAAATATAAAATTATATAAAAAATATATAGGGTATGAAATATATATTAAATTATATAAAAAGGTTGATAATTTAAAGGAATTTATTGGAATATTACAAAGCATTAATGAACAAAATAATAGTATATGTTTAAAGACAAATAATACTGAAAAAATATTAGAATTGAAAATATCTGATATTTCATCCGCTCATACAACATATGATTATGATAAAGTTCTTTCATCAAATAAAGTAAATTTAAATGAGTTGAAAAGATTTTAATTAGGAGGAATATAAAAATGAAAAGTGAAAAAATTAGTTCAAAAGAATTATTTAATGCAATCGATGAATTATATGAAGAAAAAGGTATAACCAAAGAGTATTTAATAGAATCTTTGAAAATGGCATTGGAAGCTGCGTATAAGAAAAATTATGATACAAATGAGACAATACTTGTTGATATTAATGAGCAAAGCATAAAAGTATATGCGGTAAAAGAAGTGGTTAAAGAAGTTGAAGATAAAAATACACAAATAACTTTAGAAGATGCAAGAAGCATTTCAAAAAGGGCAAAAATAGGAGATACAGTAAATATTGAAGTTACTCCTAAAAATTTCGGTAGAATTGCAGCTGGCGCTGGAAAACAAATTATAGTTCAAAGATTAAGAGAAGCAGAACGCGATTTAGTGCTTACACAATATAGTGATAAAATAAACCAAATAGTTGTTGGAGTAGTTCAAAGAACCGATAAATTTGGAACAATTATAGATTTAGGAAGAGTTGAGGGAATAATTCCTCCAAAAGAGCAAATAAAAAATGAAGAATTAAAAACTCATCAAAGAATAAAAGCATATGTTGAAAGTGTAACAGACTCTGGAAAATATGGACCACAAATTGTACTTTCAAGAAAATCACCAAATTTTGTAAAGAAACTTTTTGAAATAGAAATACCAGAAATAATAGATGGTGTAGTTGAAATAAAAGCAGTAGCAAGAGAGGCAGGAAGTAGAACTAAAGTTGCAGTATTTTCAAATGACGAAAATGTAGATCCAGTAGGTAGTTTAGTTGGTAAAAAAGGACTTAGAATACAACCTATAATAGATGAATTAGGTGGAGAAAGAATTGATGTTGTACCATATAGTGATGATGCCCCAAGCTATATAATAAATGCTCTATCACCAGCTCCAATACTTGCAATAGATGTAAATGACGAAGAAAAGCAGGCAACTGTAGTAGTGCCAGATGAAGCACTTTCATATGCAATAGGTTCTGGTGGTCAAAATGCAAGACTTGCAGCAATACTTACAGGATGGAAAATTGATATTAAAACTGAAACACAAATAAAAGAGGTAATAGTTGAATAGTATAGAATTAGAAAAGATGAATAATAATAAAAAAAGTAAGCACATTCCAATAAGAACTTGCATTGGATGTAGAAGCAAAAAAGAAAAACAAAATTTGTTTAGAATAGTTAAGCAGGATGAAAAAGTTGTTTTTGATAAAAATCAAAAAATAAATCATAGAGCTATATATTTATGTAAAAATAGAGATTGTTTAGAAAAGTTTAAAAAAATGACAGAGAACAAGAAATTAAGAAGTAATATAAAAATAGATTTATCAGATTTAAATGTAATAATAGAAGAACTAAAAAATGAATTGGGGGAATAATTTTGGGAAAAATGAAAGTTTATGAATTAGCAAAGGAATTAGGGATAGACAATACTGAGATGATTAATAGATTAAAGAATATGGGGATTGAAGTAAAATCACATTTAACTGCACTTGATGATAGTATAGTAGAAAAGTTTAGAAATAATTTAAAAAATAAATCTAAATCAAAAGAAAATTCACAAAAATCTCAAATGCATATCATTCGTAGAAATATTAAAGTAATAAATACCGATGGAAATAAAAGTGAAGTTGAAGAAATTTCTACTAATATATCTGGTAATATAAAAAAATCTCATCATACTGTAGAATCTTTAAATAATACAAAAAAAGATTATAGTAAAGAGGGATTAGGGGTAGTAAAGCCAAAGCAAAATTACGATAGAAAACCAAAATTCGGTGCAAATAGAACAGCAGGTGTTGTTATAACAAGAAATGGTAAACCTGTTGAAAACAAGAATGATATAAAGCAAAATTATAAAAACGAAAATAAATCAATTGAAAGTGTTGAAGATGTTGATAATTCTGCTAAAAGAAATAATAATACAGTTGAAGGAAAAAATAACAATTTACAGTATCAAAAAAATGTCGAAAAAAGAAATGAAAACAATAATAATAAAAATGGATATAATAAAAGCAATTCCCAAAATCATTATAACAATCCAAAAGCAAATGATAGGAAACCTCAAAATAAAGAAAATAGACAGTATAATTCAAATAATAATGAAGGTTATAAAAAATCTGGAAATTATCAAAATAATGGACGTAGAAAAAATTATATAGCAGATAATACTTCGTATCAAGTAAATAAATTTATAAAACAATCATCAAACATCCCTGTTGAGCAAAAAGAAACTCGTGAATATTCTAATATTTCAATTGACAAAAAGAAATATAATAGTGAAAAGTCACAAGGTGAAAATAGAAAAGAAAAATTAGATAAAAATAAATTAAGAGAACAACATTCTAGAGTGTCCACTTCAAAATTAAGAGGACTTGAGGTAAATAGTTCTTCTGGTATGTTTGACTTATATGAAAGAGATAGCGATTTATCAAGAAAATCTGGCTCAAAAAAGAAAAATTTAAAACAAAAACAGACTATCAATCAAACAAAAATTATTCCTATGACTGAAGTAAAACTTCCAGAAACAATGAGTGTTAAGGAGTTTGCAGAAAAAATAAAGAAACAATCTTCTGAAATTATTAAGAAGTTATTTAATTTTGGAATAATGGCAACAATTAATCAAGATATAGATTTTGATACAGCATTTTTAATTGCAAGTGAATTTGGTATTACTGCCCAAAAAGAGGTAGTAGTTACAGAAGAAGATATATTATTTGATGATAGTGAAGATGATGAAAAAGATTTAGTTTCAAGACCACCAATAGTTGTTGTAATGGGTCATGTTGACCATGGTAAAACTTCACTATTAGATAGACTTAGAAGTACAAATGTTGTAAAAGGAGAAGCTGGAGGAATTACACAGCATATAGGTGCGTATAAGGTAGAAATAAATGGTAGAGAAATTTGTTTCTTAGATACACCTGGACATGAAGCATTTACAGCTATGAGAGCAAGAGGAGCTCAAGTTACAGATATTGCAATAATAGTAGTTGCAGCAGATGACGGAATAAAACCTCAAACTATAGAAGCCATTGACCATGCAAAAGCTGCAGGAGTAAGCATTGTTGTTGCAATTAATAAAATAGATAAACCTACTGCTGATGTTGAAAGAGTAAAAAGGGAATTATTAGAAATTGGTATTGTACCTGAAGAATGGGGTGGAGATACAATTTGTGTTCCAATTTCTGCTATGACAGGAGAAGGAATTGACAATTTGCTTGAAATGTTATTGCTTGTTGCTGATATGAAAGATTTAAAAGCAAATCCAAATAAACAAGCTAAAGGTACAGTTTTAGAAGCTAGACTTGATCAGAAAAAAGGAACTATAGTGTCTATGCTAGTACAAAGAGG
The DNA here is from genome assembly GCA_964431665.1 of uncultured Clostridium sp. Classification (GTDB taxonomy): domain Bacteria; phylum Bacillota; class Clostridia; order TANB77; family CAG-465; genus CAG-465. The sequence continues at coordinate 7,645 of CAYSKD010000010.1, read as the reverse complement.
AGAATTAAATGTAGGAGATACAATAGTTGTTGGCGATGTTATAGGTAAGGTACGTGCTATGAAAGATGATAAAGGAAGAAAGGTAAAATCTGCTGGTCCATCAACACCTGTTGAAATATTAGGACTTTCAGAAGTGCCTCATACTGGAGATCTTTTCTATGAAGTAGAAGACGAAAAAGTAGCAAAACAACTTGTAGCTAAAAAACGTGCTGATGCTCGTAGAAGTTTAATAAGACAAGGCACAAAGGTAACATTAGACGATTTATTTGGCCAAATAAAAGAAGGAAACTTAAAAGAATTGAATATTATAATTAAAGCGGATGTTCAAGGTTCAGTAGAAGCTATGAAAGAATCTTTAGAGAAATTATCTACGGATGAAGTAAGAGTAAAAATATTACATGCTTCTACAGGAGGAATAAAAGAAAGTGATGTAACATTAGCTAGTGTATCTAATGCCATAATTATTGGATTTAATGTAAGACCAGAACAAGCAGCAAAAGCACAGGCTGATAAAGAAAAAGTTGATTTAAGATTATATAACGTAATTTATGATGCAATAAATGATGTTGAAGATGCTCTAAAAGGAATGGCACCTAAAAAATATAAAGAAATTATGCATGGAACTGCAGAAGTTAGAAAGATATTTAAACTTACAAATGTTGGTATTGTTGCTGGATGCTATGTAAAATCAGGTAAAATTGTTAGAAACACTATGGTAAGATTAGTTAGAGACTCTATTGTACTTTTAAGTATAAAAATTGACTCTTTAAAGAGAGAAAAAGATGATGTTAAAGAAGTGCAAGAGGGCTATGAATGTGGTATTAAACTTGAAAACTTTAGCGACATTAAAACTGGAGATATATTTGAGTGTTATGAAATGGTAGAAGAAAAATAAACAAGGAGTGTTCTTATGCAAAGACATGAAAGATTAGAACAAGATACAAAATTTGCTTTAAGCAATATAATAACTTATGAAATAAAAAATCCATCAGTTACAGGCCTTATATCTGTAACTGATGTAAAAATCACAAAGGACCAAAAATATGCAACTGTTTATATAAGTATATTTGCAAAGAAAAATAAGGAAGAAGTAATCGATGCATTAAAAAAATCAACAGGTTATATAAAAATGGAACTATCTAAAAGGGTGAAATTTAGAAACGTTCCAGAGCTTATATTTAAAATAGATGATTCTATGGAATATGGCTTTCATATGGATAAAGTAATAAAAAATGTAATTGAAAACGATATAAAAGATAATAAGGAGTAGGATGAAAATTATGTTTGAAGATGCAAAAAAATTAATAGAAGATTCGAGTAAAATATATATAGTAGGACATAAAAATCCAGATGGGGATTCTATAGGTTCAGCATTTTCTATATGTTTAGCTTTAAGGAAATTAAATAAAGATGCTAATGTAATTATTAGTAAATATTCAGATTCTTTTAGCTTTTTGCCATATATAAATGAAGAACATACTTTTGTTAAAGAGGATAAATTTGATTTGTTAATTTGTGTTGATTCAAGCGATAGTGCTAGACTTGATATATCTAAAGAAGATTTCGATAAAGCTAAAAATATACTTATGCTTGATCATCATAAAAAGGTTGCTCCTTATGGTAATATAAATATTATACGTGATGATTTTCCAGCAACTTGTGAACTAATATATGATTTTTTAGAATTTTTAAATGTAGAAATCGATAAAGACATTGCATCATTTATATATATGGGAATTATGACAGATACAGGTAGTTTTAATTATTCCTCAACTAGGTCATCTACTTTAAGAATTGTTGCTAACTTAGTTGATTTGGGAATAGACTTTAGCTATATATGTGATAAACTTAATCATACAATGAAAGAGGCTAAATTAAAACTTTTAGCAAAAACTATAGACAATATGGAAGTATATTTTGATGGTAAACTTAGATATAGTTACATACCTTATTCTTTTATTTTATCACTAGGTCTTGATGAAGAGGATGCAGAAGGAATGACTAATTATTTAAGACTCCCTGAAAAAACAGAAGTAGCAGTATATATACGTGGTAAAAGTGATGGAACATATAAGGTAAGTCTTCGTTCAGGTGGAAGTGTCGATGTTTCTAAAATTGCTATTGACTTTGGTGGCGGTGGTCATATGAGGGCTTCAGGATACACTATAACTAACAATTTAGAGAAAGGGAAAAAACAACTTATTGATATAATAGGAGGGAAATTTTAGTGATAATACCTCAGGTTAAAAACGGAATTTTAAATATAGATAAACCTCAAGGGATTACGTCACATGATGTAGTAGATGTTATTAGAAAAATTTTTCCTACCCAAAAGGTAGGACATACTGGAACATTAGATCCGCTTGCTACAGGTGTATTACCGGTATGTATAGGAGAGGCGACCAAATTAAGTGATATATTAACTGCAAGTATAAAAAAATATAGAGTAAAAATGCTACTTGGAGTAGAAACAGATACCTATGATGTAACAGGAAGAATAGTATTTGCAAGTGTCGTAAAGCAAGATGAAATATATATAAAAGAAAGAATAAAACGCTTTATAGGAAGAAGTATGCAAACTCCTCCATTGTATAGCGCTATAAAAGTTGATGGAAGACCAGCTTATTCATATGCAAGAAAAGGGCAAGAAGTAAAGCTAAAGCCAAGAGAAATTGAAATATTTTCTATAGAAAATATTAATGTTGATTTATTAAATAGGGAAGTAACATTTGACGTAGAATGCACAAAAGGAACATATATTAGAAGCTTAGTAAATGATATAGGTAATAAGCTTGGTTGTGGAGCTATAATGACAGAACTTTGCAGATTACAAACAGGAGAGTTTAAAATAGAGGATAGTATAAAATTATATGATTTTTTAAGACTTGATTACGAAGATATGTTATCAAACATTATTTCAATTGAAGAATATTATAAAGGCGCAAAAAAAGTTATTTTAGATATAAAAGAATATAATAAATTAATTAATGGTGTAATATTAGATGCAAATATTAGTGATGGAATTGTTAGAATATATTTTGAAAATAGATATAGAGGCATTGGACTTGTTGAAAATAAAAAATTAAAGAGATATATAATAGAGTAATTTTGGGGTATAAGTACCCACAAATGTTACTCTATTTTACTTTTTTAGTTATAAAATTTAAGATGTATAGAAATAAAAAATGTTGTACTTGCAAATGAAATTTTCTAATAAAAATAAAATAATAAAATAAAAACTTTTTGTGTTGACGAATGTTATAAATTAATATATAATTAATAATTATATATTAGAAAGTTATAAAAAAAGAAGGTAATAAAATGAAAAAAGATTTTGAAACTAAAAAGAATTTGTCAAAGGCTATATCGATAATTTTATCTGTTATAATTATATTAATAATTGTTGTATCATTAATTATTGTATTAAAACCAATTATAACAGGTGAAAATAGTTCTACAAATAGTAGTATTAGTTCTCAAGATATGGCAAAGTATGTTGATAGAATAACAGAAGCTTTAAACAGAGTATCTGAAAAATATGTTGATGATGTAGACATGGATACTTTAGTTGATGGAGCTGTAGCAGGAATAGCAGAAGCTACAGGAGATCCATATACTAGATATATGTCTGAAGAAGAATATCAAGAAATGCTTGTATCTGGGACAGAGACTTATGGAGGTATCGGCATACATTTAACATATGACAAAGAAAGTGATAAAATCATGGTGCTTGGTGTAATGCCTGATAGTCCTGCATTGCGTAGTGATATTAAAGCAGGAGACCTTATAATAAAAGTAGAAGATACAGTTGTAAGTTATGATACATATGAGGATTGTATAAATGAGTTAAAAGGTGATGAAGGGACATCTGTAAATATTACTATATTAAGGGGAAATGAGACAATTCAAAAAGAGCTAGTAAGAGAAAATATAAGCACTAATAATGTTAGCAGTGAGATTTTAGATGGAAATATTGGATATATGAAAATATGGTCCTTTGATAACGATATATATAAACAGTTTAAATCTTCATATACTGATTTGCAAAACAAGAATATATCTGGCCTTATAATTGACTTAAGAAATAATCCTGGCGGACTAGTTACTGATACTGTTGAAATAGCTAAATTATTGTTACCAAAATGTGATATCGTAAGATTAGTATATAAGGATGGTTCAGAAAAAGTATATAAATGTGATGGTAAAAATGAAATAGATATACCTTTGGTAGTGTTAGTAAATTCTAGAAGTGCAAGTGCCTCAGAAATATTAGCTGGAGCTATTAAAGATTCCTCAAAGGGTGTTTTAATTGGTAATAAAACCTATGGAAAAGGTATAGTTCAATCAGTAGAAAAGTTAGGAGATAGGGGAGCGTTGTCTATTACTACAGCTAAGTACTATACTGCAAGTGGTATAGAGATACATAAAAATGGAATTGAGCCAAATATTGTAGTAGATTTACCAGAAGATTTACAAAATGAAATTGCAGTGCCAAAAGATAGAGATACACAACTTAAAACTGCAATAGAATACATAAATAATAACAAATAAATGTTATGAAAATGTAATATTAGAGAAACTATAACTTTACGATGCTTATCTCAATTGATATGTTAAGCAAAAAAATTACATAATAATGTAACAATACACTGTATTAATAAAATTTGTTTTTTGACTTAAACCACAAAAAGTGATATAATCTGACACAAGAGAGGCTGTAGGTGATATGTATGGTTTCAAAAGATGTGTTACAAAAGATTAGGGAAGATGTTGAAGAATATATTGGACAGGAAATCTTCGTTAAGGCTAATGTAGGTAGGAACAAATGCATTTGTAGAAAAGGTATTATCGATAGTACATATTCCAATTTGTTTGTTTTTAGAGAATCTGAAACAGATAGCAAACTTTCATATAGTTATACGGATCTTGTTACGAATAACTTGCAATTAAGTTTATTAAATGGTGAAAAAATAACTAAATATGATTTTTCTACACCAAAATATGCAAGATTGTAATGGCGGTTATAAGAGGGAAATAGCAATACGTTTTGTATTGTTATTTTTTTTACAAAAAATCCTACCTTTATGCATGTAATAAAGGTAGGATGAGTTATCAAGGAGATTATATAGTATTAAGATATATTTTAGTATAACTTAAAGATAAATTATCTAATGTTAAATAATCAAATAACTTTATTAATTATTTAACTAATATATATTATGCAAATAAATATTTATAGTTACATTTTTTTATTTACTTAAGAATATATTTTTATATATAACATATATTATAGTATAAAAATATTGAGGGGGAATAATAAATGCCAATAAATACTATAAATAAATCTTTAAAACTAAATAAGTGTAGCATAAATGAGGATGTTAGTACATGGATAGAACAGGATATTATAGTGCCAGATACTAAACCTGATGCTATAAAAATTGTAAGTGTAGTTGTTACGCCATATGTAAATGAGACTGAATTAATGCAAGATAAAATTAAGGTGACAGGCAATATTAATTATTTTGTTATATATAAGGTAGATGATGAAAAGTTTAATACTAGAGGGCTCTTTTCTTCATTTCCTTATAGTGAAATATTAGAATTAAAAGGTGCTAATAAAGATATGAATGTATCAATAACACCTATTTCTAAAAATGTAATATATTCACTTCCAAATGAAAGAAAGATAGCTATAAAAACGGAAATTGTTTTTAAAACTAGGTTAAAAAAACTTGAAGATGTGGATTTAATTAATAAATTTGATACAGAAAATGATATAGAATGTAAAATGTGTACCAATCATTTTTCTAATATAATACAAACAAAAAAGAATATTATAGCTTCAAAAGAAGACTTTATGTTACCAAAAGAAGCAGAAGACTTTTTTGAAATATTAAATTTAGAGACAAAAATAAAGAATACAGAATATAAAGAAAGTTACAATAAAATAATGATAAAAGGCGATATTGATATTAAAATAATATACTTAGCCGAAAATTCAGATGAAACTGTAAAAAAGGTAAATACAACTATTCCTTTTTCTGCAATGGTCGAACTTGAGAACATAAATGATAAATCGAGATTTGATATAAAATATAATATGCAAAACTTTGATTTAAGACTAAATCCTGATATCACTTCAACTAAGACTATGAATGCATCCTACCAGATAGAAGTAGATGTAACAATGTATGAAGATGAAGAGATAGAATATGTTGACGATTTCTATAGTCAAACTAGAAATTTAAATTATGATATAAAAAATATTGATGCTGTTAAGCAAAATATAAATATAACTAAAAGAATTGATATAAAAGAAAATGTAACTAATATATTGCCACCTGATACAAGAATTTTAGACTATACATTAGATACAAACTATATTATGCCTAAAATTTCAAATAATAATGTAATAATTGAAGGAAATGCTAAAGTAATTTTATTATTACAAGATTTAAATACATTAGAACTTGAAAGTAAGGCTATAGATATATTAATAAGTCAAAGTATTGATATAGATAATATAAATAATAATAGCAATGCATATGTAAATATTATAAATGAGAATATTAATGTTATACAAAGTGGTCAAGATATTGAAGCAAGAATACAGTTAGAAGTAAATGTAGATATTGAAGATACTACGAATTTAAATATTGTAAATAATATAATAGATGAAGAACTTGATTTAAGTAATTTAGATAGCATAAATATATATATTGTAAAAGATGGAGATACATTGTGGTCTATAGCAAAAAGATATAGAACAAGTGTAGAAAAAATATTAAAAACAAATGATATTGATGATGCAGATATGATTAGTGTTGGTCAAAAAATATTAATTATACGATAAATATGAGATTAAAGTATTATCTTTTAACTTTAAGACAAATGAAAATTAAGAGATCATTTGTCTTATTTGTTATTATAATAAGCATTGTTTTTATCTGCATTTTAGTATGTAAAAAAAGTTTAGAACCAACAATACAAAAGCTATGTGAAGAAGATGCAGTAGTTATGGCTAGAAAGACTTCTAATAAAGCTGTGTTAGAAAATATTAAAGATATTAATTATGAAGATTTAGTTACTATTAAACAAGATGGTAATGCAAGAGTAAATGCAATTATAGCAAATACTACGTTGATGAATAAAATTATAAATAATGTAATTAATACAATAGATGAAGAATTTAAAGCTTATGAAGAAAATTATATCAATATACCAGTAAGTAGTTTCTTTGGAATTAATTTTTTCGCTGGAAGTAGTATTAAAATGAAGACTAAGACTATATTAGTTGGAAATGTAACTTGTGATATAAAATCAACTTTTGAAAGTGTTGGAATTAATCAAACTAAACATAGAATCTATTTTGAAGTAAAGACTATAACAGAAACAATAGCACCTTTATTTTGTAAAACTCAAGAGTATACAAATACAATTATGATAGCCGAAACAGTTATTGTAGGCGAAATTCCACAAACATATTATAATCTTGAGGGAATTGAAAATTTTAATAACAAAGATAGTTTAGATATAACAAATTAATTTTATTTTTTTTAGATTATTAATTGTAGTTATACATTAAAAAAATGCAAAAAATAAAATTTTTTTTTTTAAAAATAAATAAAAATTTTTTATAAAA
>CAYSKD010000009.1:0-11698 GCA_964431665.1 uncultured Clostridium sp. | reverse complement strand
ACAACATTACAAAATTTAAATAGTAAGTATTATGCATATTTAAAAACAAATTCAATGACAAGTACAAATGATAATATGAAAGCAGTAGCATATATGATGGATACAACAGCATGGAGTGATTTTGCAGGAGCAAGTGCAGATTATGCAATAGGAGGACCAACAATAGAAATAATGGTAAATTCATATAATCAGAAGTATACAGATGAAAGCAGAAAACTAGATTTAACAGTAGAAGATGTAGTAGGATATAAAGCAAAACAAGGAACAGGAAGTTGGCAGGATGGTATTAGTTATGCTTTTGCAATTAGTGTAAGTTGGGCAGGAAGTGATGCTACAGTAGCATATGATAGTTTATATTCAATAAGTGATATATCGAAAGCCGATGGTATGTGGGTGGCTTCCCCTTCTGCTTGTTACGGTGGCGGATTGATGTGTGCAAGCTGTGGCAATCTTTTTCGGCGACGACTATTACAATCAGTATGGCTTTCGCCCTCTAGTTTGTCTAAAGTCTAATGTCACATTAAAGGAAGTAGAAAATGGATTTGAAATACAATAAAAGAAAGTAGTAAAGTAAGATGTGACAAGATCCTCGGCCAAAATGTTAATTTGACTATGAAATAAATATAGCAATTGACGTGAAATACAAAAAAGAATTATTAAAAACTACCTCGTAGCTTATTATAAGGTAGTTTTTTAAATATATAAATAATTTATATTTTCTTAATTATTAAATTAGCTGTGAATTGTAACTAAAATGTTACTAGTCACCATATACAACTTATAATTACATTTAAAAACAAAATCAAATAAGCTATTAGTATACATAATATTATATATGCATATTTACTAAAAAGCATAATAATTTAGTTATATCACCGCTTGCGGACTTTTTTGTAAGTTTTATTATAAGCTTAGCTGGTTAGTAACCTAAAATTTATAAAATCCATAAATAAATTATCAAAACCTTTGACTTAAAAACTTATGTTTGGTATAATAATATAAATAAGTTTTTTGTTGGAGGTTTTGTTGTGATAGAAGATAGAGTTGTATCTCCAGAAAATATAGAAGAAGAACAAATTGAGGAGATTTCATTAAGACCGCATACTTTTAACGAATATATTGGACAAAGCAAAGTAAAAGAAAATTTAAAAGTATATATTTCATCTGCATTAAAAAGAGAAGAAGCTTTAGACCATGTTTTGTTATATGGCCCACCAGGACTTGGAAAAACTACACTTGCAACTATTATAGCAAATGAAATGGGAAGTAATATAAAAGTTACATCTGGACCGGCAATAGATAAAGCAGGCGATTTAGCGGCAATACTTACTAATTTACAACCAAATGATGTTTTATTTATCGATGAAATACATAGACTTAATAAATCAGTAGAAGAAGTTTTGTATCCTGCACTTGAAGATTTTAATCTTGATATAGTAATTGGTAAAGGACCATCAGCTCGTTCTATTAGACTAGATCTGCCTAAATTTACACTTGTTGGTGCAACAACTAAAGCAGGCTCATTATCATCTCCACTTAGAGATAGGTTTGGAATTATTCATAGATTAGAATTATATGATACAAAAGATTTAGCTAAGATTATTACACGAAGTGCTGAAATTTTAAATATTAATATAGATAAAGAAGCAGCTTTAGAGATTGGTTCTAGGTGTAGAGGAACTCCAAGAATTGCTAATAGATTATTAAAAAGAGTAAGAGATTTTGCACAATTTGAAGGACTTAATGCAATTAATTATGAAATAGCCAAAAAGGCATTAGACAGGCTTGAAATAGATGAATTAGGGTTAGATATAACTGACAGACAAATGTTAAAAACAGTAATAACTAAATTTGGCGGTGGTCCTGTTGGACTTGAAACTTTAGCAGCTTCAATTGGTGAGGATAAAGATACAATTGAAGATGTTTATGAACCGTATCTTATGCAAATAGGATTTTTAACACGTTCTCCAAGAGGAAGAATTGCAACTAAACTTGCATATAATCATTTAGATATAAAATATGAAAAATAAAAGGGGCATAAGGAAAAAATTATGGAAAAAGAAGAACTAGTAATTGGTGGATTATATAGACATTATAAAAATGAAAATATGATATATGAAGTAATAGGAGAGGCAGTTCATAGTGAAACTTTAGAACATCTTGTGTTATATAAAAGCTTGTATGATCATGGAGAATATAAAAAAGGAACAATATGGGCAAGGCCAAAAGAAATGTTTTTTGAAACTATAAATTTCGAAAATAATAAAGTAAAAAGATTTAAATATATAGGAGAAAAATATGCGTAAATTACTAATACATGCTTGTTGTGCTCCATGTTTTGTATACATAGAGAATGATTTAAGAGAAAAGGGATTAAAAATAAATGAGAATGATTATGAAAAAGTTGACTATACTGCTTGTTTTTATAATCCAAATATCCATCCAAAAGTTGAATATGAAAGACGAAAAAATGCATTTATTGAATTTTGTAATATGAAAGATTGCAAAAATATTGTTCTTGATAAATACGATTTAAATAATTTTGTAAAAAATGTGGTAGAAAATGTTGGAAAAGATAAAAAATATAATATAAGATGCAATTATTGCTATTATATGAGATTAAGTGAAGTATTTAAATATGCAAAAGAACATGGATTTGATGTTATAACTACAACACTTACGATAAGCCCATATCAAAATCACCAAATTATAAAAGAAGTAGGAAAAGCATTAGAAAAAGAATATGGTATTGAGTTTGTATATTGTGATTACAGAAAGCATTTTAGAGAAGGTCAAAAGATGGCAAGAGAGTTAAGCATATATATGCAAAAATATTGTGGATGTATTTTTTCAATTGATGAAGGAAAGTGGGGATATTAATGGCAAAAAAATATTCAAAAGATAATGTAAAAAAAAGACATGCATGTAGATTATTAATAATCATATTAGTTATATTAATTATAGTTTGTCTATCATTAGCTATATATATATTATTAAAAAAAGATGTAGTATATGAAAAGGTAGATGATAATGCAAAATTTGTAATAGATGATGTTGCTAAAAATTCTTATCCAATTATTATTGATAATGTATTAATTGGTGGAATATATGATAGTAAATGGGTTTCAACTGAAAAATTTTATTTAAAATCAACTAATAAATCAAATTATGATATAGATGTATATACTAAATCTGGAAAAAAAGGTACTTATACACTTTCTAGCATTTCACAAGGAAATAGTAGTACCGTATATTCTGCAATAACAGATGTAAATTTAATTGATGAATACTTTGCTATAAAAAGCTCTTACGAAAACGCAATGTTAGTACCAGCAGAAAAAAGAGATCAAATTACAGAAGAAGATGTTGATTACGTAAAAAAAGCTTTAGGTATATATCGTATATTTAATACAACTGTTAAAGTTACAGAAAGTTATGATATAACAATATCTCAAGGACAGTTGGGAAGAATAATTTGTGCTACAAATCAAGTAGGAAAATCAAAAGGAGTATATAGTGCAGTTATATACGTTGACCAAAATATGAATTCACATTTAGTAAAATATAATTATATAAGAAATACGTCTAATGCTTCAGATTGGCCAATTTATTCTTTTAAAATGTCTGGAGATTTCAATTTAGATGGAGTGTATGAAATAGTAATACAAGAAACTAAAGAGTTTGAAGTAAAATATGATATACTAGAATATAAAAATAATCAATTTTATGAGGTATTAAGCGCTGTAATTAAATAATAAAAAAATCAGTATTAAGATATAATAATGTTTTAATGCTGTTTTTTTATTTAAGGTAAAAAAATATTGTTATGAGTAAAATCACAAATGTTTTCTTCTTGACTTTTATGTAATATCGTGGTAAAATATGTGCTGAAATTGTATGGTAATCCAATATAAAATTATAATAGGAGGAAGTTAATATGTCAAAATTAAAAATTAAGGGTGTCTTAATTGGTCCTGCTGGGGCAGGTAAAGGAACATTAGCAGAAATTTTAAAAAATAACGGTTTTGAAGTTTCTACAACAAGTGATGTTTTACGGGAAAACGGTATAAAAATACCTAAAAATGGTGAGTTGGTATCAGATGATATAGTTATATCATCAGTAAAAAATAAGATAGTTCATTCAACAGAAGAATTATTTCTTGATGGTTTTCCACGTAGTGTGTGTCAGGCAAAAGCCCTATTTGAAAATTATATAGAAGTAGGAAGAGTAATTGTACTTGATTGCCCTATCGAAATTTTGTTTAAACGCGCAAAAGACAGAGTAATTTGTAAAAATTGTAATGCAACATATACTTTATCAGATTTTAAAAGACCAGTTGTAGAAGGAATTTGTGATAAGTGTAAAGAAAAATTGATACTTGTAAAAAGGACAGAAGATACGCTAGAAAATACAAAAAAAAGATATGATATGTATAAAAAAACAGAACCGCTCATACTAGAGGTTTTTAGAAATTATGGAGTGAAAATTAAAAAAATTGATACTTCTAAACCGTATTCTTTGACAGAGCTACTAAATTAAATGCTTCTTTAGTGATACTTTAGTGAAATTTTTAGTATTGAAAACTTTTTTTATAAAAAATTATTGACTAACAAAAACTGTTTTGATATAATAAACAAGAAATGAAAGAAGGATTAATTATGTTAAAAAAGATGAATTTGCCTAATAAATTAACAATGCTAAGAATATTTTTAGTACCATTATTTGTGGTATTTATGTGCTTGCCTATTGATTGGGTATGGCCAATGTGGACAGCTTTTGGTATATATGTTGTTGCGTCATTCACAGACTTTTTAGATGGTTATATTTCAAGAAAGTATAACATGATTACAAAGTTTGGAAAAATAATGGATCCACTTGCTGATAAACTTCTTGTATCTGCAGGGTTTGTTATGCTTACTGGATTAAATATAATACCAGCTTGGATTACAATGATAATTCTATTTAGGGATTTATTTGTTACAGCGTTAAGGAATTTTGGAGCTGATAATAGCAGTGATTTAGGGGCTATATTTAGTGGTAAATTAAAGACAGTATTTCAATTAGTTGGAATATTACTTGCAATTGCAGAAATTGCATTGTTTGAAAGTAATACTGCATTTGGTGCTTTTTTAAGCATGGCTGTTAATATGAGCCCTATTCAACTTATGATTAATGTTTTAATGACAATTTTAATTTCAGCAGCAGTCATAGCTACAATATGGTCACTTGTAGATTATTTCTTGAAATTTAAAAAGGATATAAATGTAGAAGAATAATAGTAAACAATAAAAATAGGATTCAGTGTTAGTGTTCGAGGTACAGATTTTAAAAATTCTGTAGAGTTTAATAAGAAGAGGTAAAATTAAAATTTACTTCTTCTTTTTTTTAAGCAATTGAAAATAGGTTCAAATGAGATTTCTAAAATTATGTATACAAAAAGTATAGATATTAAATTTTGTAGTTTTTAATTTTATTAAAAATTTTATATAAATTATATATTTAAAATTGCTATTTAGTAAAAAAATTGTAATTCCCTAAATAAATTATATAATAGTTGCAAAAAATTGACATAATTTTAAAAATATGCTATAATGTTCTTGCTGAAAAATAAGAAAAGAAAGCATAATTGCAATCTTGTAGTAAAGAGTAATTGGCTTTCTAAAAATTTAAGGAGGTTTTTTGACATGACAAACAGGAACACGGTGGGCACAATCATTGCTACATTCTCTGGGAAAAGTTCACGTAAAGAACTCGTTGGACTTCTAAAAGCTATTGATGAAGATCAACAGTATTTAGTTGTACAAAAACTTTCGCAACTTTTGGATGAGCCAATTGGAAGAAATAAGATGAAAGATATTATTCTCTCTATAAAGGAGGGATGTACTTCAAAAAATGTTGAAAAATTTTTAAATAGGAATTATGACCGCTTAAACACCTATGGACTATTATTCCTATTTACCGATGACATGGAGAAAATGTTAAAACCAGAGATCGCACTTGCAAGAGGAAAAGCTGTTGTAAAAAACTTGAAAGATAGAGTTCATTGTAGGTGTAATAAGCAACTTCCTTCATATATTGAGTATGATGATACAAATATACTTTTATATATTGAGGATTGCAATTTGCAAATAAAAAAGTGTAATGTTAGCCCAACTATTCATAACATTTTATTTATGAATGAGTTATTAAGTGAGCTATTACATGAGGTAGAAGTTGAAACTTTTGATTTTCCAATTAGTACAAAGGTTGAAGAAGAAGTAATGGAGCTTGTAAGACAGGTTATGGATATGTAATTTAAAAATTTCAAAAAATGAGCGAAGTGTTTCGCTCATTTTTTTGTGTTAAAAATATTGTAAAATATGTTTTTTTACCTTTTTATGATATAATTTAAATATTAAAAAACAAATAATATGTTAATTATAAATTCTTCAAATTAAAGGTAACAAAAAGGCTTCTTAAATATAGTTGTTTTAAATTAATATAAGTTATTTTGCTTTCACTAATGCAATGTTGATATTTGTCATTAATATTTAGTAATTACATTTTGTATATAAAATAAATTTGGAAGTAAAATATTATATAGAGGTGATATTTTTATGATTAAAAATAAAGAAAAAAATATAAACAAAAAACATATAATTTTAATAATTTTAAGCATATTAATAATTATTACTTTGATAATTTTAATATATATGATGTGCTTTAGAAAATCTATGAATATAGGAAGTGACAATAGTCAAGTAATTGAAGATAAATACAACGTTAGAGTAAATGAAGAAGTTGAAGATATACAAGACAAAGAACTATTTGAAGATTATTATAGTAAAGCTGAGGAAATATTAAAAAGCATGACATTAAGAGAAAAAATTGGACAAATGTTTCTTGCAAGATGCCCTGATAGTGGTCAAATAGAAGAAATTAAAGAGTTAAATCCCGCAGGTTATATTTTATTTGCAAAAGATTTTCAAAATGAGACAAAAGATAGCGTAGTATCCAAAATTAAGTCTTATCAAGATGCTAGTAAAATAAAAATGTTAATAGCAGTTGATGAAGAAGGAGGCACTGTTACAAGAGTAAGTAAATACAGTGCATTTAGAAGTGAAAACTTTAAGTCTTTACAAGAATTATATAATATAGGTGGTATAGATTTAATTAAAAGTGACACCAAAGAAAAAATTGAACTTCTAAAATTATTAGGAATTAATTTAAATTTGGCTCCGGTTGCAGATGTTTCAACAAACCCTAATGATTATATATATAAAAGGACAGTAGGTCAGGATGCTTCCATTACAAGTGATGTGATAAAAGAAAGTACTTTAATATATAATGATTATAACATGGGAATGTCCTTAAAACATTTTCCTGGGTATGGAAATAATGAAGATACGCATACTGATTTTGTAAGAGATGATAGAAGTGAACAACAATTTGAAACTGTTGACCTTATACCTTTTAAGACAGGCATAAAAAATAATGCTCAAAGTATATTAGTTTCACATAACGTAGTTAGTTACAAAGATAGTGAAAATCCAGCATCGCTTTCTAAAACTTGGCATGAATTTTTAAGAAATGAGTTAAATTTTACTGGTGTTATAATAACAGATGATTTAGCAATGGGGGCTATAGCTAATATATATACAATTGATGAAGCAGCTATAAAAGCTGTAAGTGCAAAAAACGATTTGATAATAACTTCAGATTTAAAAGGTTGTATTGATGCAGTATATAATGCAGTCGTTAATAATAAATTAAATGAAGAAGATATAAATGTTGCAGTAAGAAGAGTACTAGCATGGAAACTTTATTTAGATGTGTTATAACGCTTTGATTGCAAGTATTTAATTATTTAGATTAAATCTTATTTAAAAAATTGCTAGTAGAAAGTATTTTTTACTAGTAATTTTTTTTGATTTTGCTAACTTTTACTTAATTTAATTGTAGTAAATCTTGGCAAATATTATTGACATACAATCTCAATTAAAGTATAATTATATACGTAAAAAATTAGTATTTTAATAGAAAGAAGGAATAAAAATGAGTGTTTCAAAAGGAGAAGTTTTACATATTGCAAAATTATCAAGACTTAGTTTAACAGATGAAGAACTAGAAAAGTACACTATTGATTTATCTAATATTGTTGATTTTGCAAATGAGTTGTCAACGGTTGATATTTTAGGAGTTAAACCAACAGCACATATACTAGATATAAAAAATGTATTTAGAAAAGATGAGAAGAAACCATCTTATGATAGAGAAGAAATATTACAAAATGCACCATCTAAAGCAGGTGGATGTATTAGTGTACCAAAAGTAGTAGAATAGAGGTGAATAAAATGCAATTATATGAATTAAGTTTAAAAGAATTAGCTCATAAAATAAAAAACAAAGAGATTAAAATAAAAGAAGCATTAGATAGTATTTATGAAAGAATTGAAAACAAAGAAGAAAAAATAGATGCATATGTTACTTTGACAAAAGACGAGGCATATAAAAAAGCAGAAATTTTACAACAAAGGTTAGATGCAGGTGAAGATATAGGCATACTTGGTGGTGTTCCTATAGCCATAAAAGACAATATATGTACAAAAGGTGTTAAAACAACATGTGCATCAAAAATGCTTGAAAATTTTGTACCTATATATAATGCAACAGTAATAGAAAAATTAGAGCAAGCTGGTGCAATTGTGCTTGGAAAAACAAACATGGATGAATTTGCAATGGGTTCTTCAACTCAAACATCATACATTAAGAAAACAAAAAATCCATATAATACCGATTATGTTCCAGGCGGCTCAAGTGGTGGAAGCGCTGCAGCTGTTTCTGCTGATATGGCATATGCTGCTCTTGGAAGTGATACAGGCGGTTCAATTAGACAACCAGCATCTTATTGTTCAGTAGTAGGATTAAAGCCAACCTATGGACTTATATCAAGATTTGGCCTTATAGCATATGCATCATCTTTAGATCAAATAGGACCTTTTACAAAAACAGTTGAGGATGCAGCTATAATGCTTAATGTAATTGCAGGTAATGACAAAAAAGATACTACATCTGCAGATATTGAAACTAAAGATTATACCCAAGCTATTGTAAATGATATATCTAACATGAAAATAGGTATACCAGATTCATTTGTAAAAGATGGACTAAATGATGAAGTAAAAAAAGCTTATGAAGAAAGTATTAAAATATTAGAAAATGCAGGCGCTCAAATTGTACATATAAATTTAGATTATGCAAAATATAGTTTACCTACATATTATATAATAGCAACTGCTGAGGCATCATCAAATCTTGGAAGATATGATGGAATAAGGTATGGATATAGGGCAAAAGATTTTGATGATTTAGTAGATTTATATACAAAATCTAGAACAGAAGGTTTTGGAGAAGAAGTAAAAAGAAGAATAATGCTTGGAACTTATGTATTATCTTCTGGATATTATGATGCATATTACAAAAGAGCTCAATGTGTTAGAACATTAATAATAGAAGACTTTAAGAAAGCATTTGAAAGCTGTGATGCAATAATAATACCAACAGCACCAAATACTGCTTTTAAATTTGGAGAAAAAACTAAAAATCCGCTTGAAATGTATTTAGAAGATATATACACAGTGCCAGTAAATATAGCAGGGCTTCCAGCAATATCTGTACCTGGTGGATTTAATAAAGAAGGAATGCCAATTGGTATGCAGTTTATAGCAAAAGCGTTTGATGAAGAAAAGTTATTACAAATAGCATATACTTATGAACAAAATACAAATTATAATACAAAAAAGCCTAATATTTAAAGGAAGTGAATAGATGTTACAATCAAAACTTATAGGGGACACAAAAAAAGAATGGCCAAGTGAAGCAACAATAAAAAGTCATGGCTTGTTATTAAAAGGTGGTTATATAAAGCAAATGGCTACAGGGATATATACTCTAATGCCACTTGCTAAAAAAGTTATTGCCAAAATTGAAAATATAATAAGGGAGGAAATGAATAAAATTGACTCTCAAGAGATACTTATGCCTTTAGTAGCCACAAAGAAATTATGGGATATGGCAGGAAGATATGAAAGTGTAGGTTCTGAACTTTTAAGATTTAAAGATAGAACGGGAGCTGAGATGGTACTTTCTATGACACATGAAGAGGCTACAGTATTTTCACTTTTAAACGAGGCTACATCATATACAAAATATCCATTTTCAGTATATCAAATACAAACCAAATTTAGAGATGAAGCAAGACCTCGCGCCGGTCTTATACGTGTTAGAGAATTTACTATGAAAGATGCATATTCATTTCATACAACAAAAGAAAGTCTAGACAAAGAATATGAAAGATTCTATAATGCATATATAAACATATTTAAAAGAGTTGGAATTCCCGAAGTTATTCCAGTCGCTTCAGATACTGGAATGATGGGTGGAAGTGGAGCACATGAATATATGTTACTTTGTGATGCTGGCGAAGATAAAATTGTAGTATGTAATAATTGTAAATATAGTGCAAATATGGAGGTAGCATATACAACTGATATTATACCTGCAACTGCAATAGAATCAGAAAAAGAAGAAGTATATACTCCAAATGTAACTACAATTGATGAATTACAGAAGTTATTTAATGTAGATATGAATAAAATTGTAAAAGCTGTAATTTATGAAAGATTAGATACAAATGAAACTATTTTTGTATTTATTAGAGCAGATAGAGAAGTAAATGAAACAAAGCTTCGTAACCTTTTAAAAATTGATGATGAAGATTTAGTACCTAAAAAGGCAAATGAAGCTGATAATATATGTTATGGATTTGTTGGACCATTTAATTTAAATGTAGAAAATGCTATAGTAGTTTATGATATATCTTTGCAAAATGAAAAGTCATTAATATGTGGTGCAAATAAAAAAGATTATCATATAAAAGGTATAAGCATGTTAAGAGATTTAAAGGATGTAGTGTATAATGATGTTTCAAAAGTAAAAGAAAGTGATTTATGCCCAATATGTAAAAGTCATTCTCTTAGCATATCAAATGGTATAGAAGTTGGTAACATATTTAAACTTGGCAGTAAATACACTGAAGCTATGAATATGAGCTATATAGATGAAAACGGAAAAACATGTACTCCAA
Source organism: uncultured Clostridium sp. (assembly GCA_964431665.1). GTDB lineage: Bacteria > Bacillota > Clostridia > TANB77 > CAG-465 > CAG-465. Next base: position 572 of record CAYSKD010000009.1, on the reverse strand, counting down.
TAATGGGATGTTATGGAATAGGTATTGGCCGCCTTATGGCTTCTATTCTTGAAGCAAGAGGAACACAAAAAGAGATGAATTGGCCTGTAAGTATAGCACCTTTTGATATTCATATATGCCCAATAGACTATACAAAGTCAGATGATATAAAGAAAAAAGCAGATGAAATATATGAAAAATTATTAAATATGGGATATGATGTTTTACTTGATGATAGAAATAAAAGTGCTGGTGTAAAGTTTGCAGATAGTGATTTAATAGGTGCTCCAATTAGAGTAGTTATTAGTACTAGAAATATAAAAGAAGGTAAAATAGAAATTAAAGTAGCTAGAAAAGATGGAGTAGTTATGTTAGAAAATGAAATATATAAATATATAAAAGATAATATGGATATATTACAAAAGGAGGTAGAGTGTTAATGAGAGATGATTATGAGGTAATAATTGGATTAGAAGTTCATGCAGAACTTTCAACAAATACAAAAATATATTGTAATTGTACAACAGAATTTGGTGCTGATCCAAATACACATTGTTGCCCAATATGTACAGGAATGCCAGGAACATTACCAG
>CAYSKD010000008.1:0-12053 GCA_964431665.1 uncultured Clostridium sp. | reverse complement strand
ATTGGAGGCCCTACACTTGAATTGTTAATAAAGGCACATAATAAATTGTATCCAATGACGCAGATAGAGTATAGTGCAGATTTTTTTGGATATAAGATAAGACGACATGGCAGTAGTGATTGGTCATATCATTTGACGAATGCTTGTGAAGATGCAAGTTATATAGCTGATGGAAGTAAGGCTTTAGCAATGTGGGTGGCTTCCCCTTCTGCTTATGACGATAACATCTTGATGAGTGTGAACTGTTACGCTACCTTGGGCGGCAGCTACTACTATAACTATGGGTGTGGCTTTCGCCCTCTAGTTTCTCTAAAGTCTAATGTTACATTAAAGGAAGTAGAAAATGGATTTGAAATACAATAAAAGAAAGTAGTAAAGTAAATATATAGGTATAAGTACTGCCAGGTCTTTTGTCTGGCAGTACTTTCTTAAACTAATGAAATATATGAATATGTTTTTAAGAAAAAGGCATTATATTATAGAGGTATAAAAAATCATTGATTTTATATATGTATTTTCAATGATTTTTTATCATTTTTTTTTATTATATTAAGATTTTTTACATACCAAATCCAGCGTATTAGACTTTTTTCTAAAAATTCTCTTAAATTGTTTGACAAAGAGCTCTTTTGTGATATAATTTTAATGTGTAAATTTGGAATATGACTACCGCAATCCCACCTACTTTAGATGGTAGGTTAAAGTAGACAAAAGAAGTGGCTTGTGCTATACTTATGTTTATGAAGAAATGGCAATCGAAAAACAGATACAAATATTTATTACAGTACCATATTATTTTTGCATGAAAATATAGAAAGAAGTTGCTAATATCAAAATCCAAAAACAAAAAATTGGTCAGTAATAGAATGGAAATATACTGTTTGTGGTGGAGACATCAATGCCACAAAAAATATACTGGCAGAGGGATTAAGACAAATAGCATAAGAAAAAATAATGTATAGGGCAGTGATTGCCAAAATTAATGCCTATGGAGATAGTAGGTTACGAGGTCTGCAAAATAGGAAGCCAATTGGCTTTAGAAAATGGATAGTTCATTATTAATAGCAAATATTGTTTTAGTATTTGTTATAATTATATATAATATTATAAAATAAGAGGTAAAATATTGAATATGAGGATTAATATAATAAAGAAAAAAAGTTATATAAAGATATTTAGTTTAATTACTGTAAGTGTTATTATGTGTACAATACTTATGGCAAATTTTTTGTGCTTAAATAAAGTACAAGCTGTTAGTATTCCAAAATCAGAAATTAAATATGACGAAAATGATAATTCATCAGTATTTCCAGAAAGTTATAAGGAATATATAAAAAAGTTGAAAGAGGAACATCCAAATTGGATAATAAAGGCTTTTTATACTAATTTAGATTGGGACACTGTTATTACGTCTGAATCTTCTGGTACATATTCAAGAGTACAAGATTCAGCATATGGTGATGCTTTTAAAAGATTAGAAAGTGTTAATGATGCTAATTATAATGCAAGTGGATTTGTACTTGCTTCAAAAGCTGCCGTTGCATATACAATGGATCCTAGAAATTTTTTAAATGATAAATCAATATTTCAATTTAGAGTTATTGATGAAAATATTAATTCTGATACAAAGGCTGCGGTAAATGAAGCAATGACATATACACCTATGAAAGATACAGATTATGCAGAAATTATTCAAAATGTTGGAGTCTCAAAAAAGGTATCTCCTTTATTTATAATAGCTAGAATTAAACAGGAAACAGGATGTGATATTGTAAATAATGGCTCTATAAACGGCAAAAATAGCAAATATCCAGGATATTATAATTTCTTTAATATTGGTGCAGTAGATAGTGCCTCAAATTCTGTGCAATATGGTATAGATTTAGCTTATTCGAATGGGTGGAACACACCAGAAAAAGCGATATCTGGAGGAGTAGATTGGATATACAATCATTATATAAAATATGGACAAAATACAGTGTATTTTCAAAAGTTCGATGTTGCAAATCCATATGGTAATGCTACAACAATTCTTTCTATGCAATATATGTCTAATATAAGTGCACCAGAAAGTGAAGCTCAAATTGCATATACTGGAGCTTTAAATGCCGGAACTCTTGATAATGCATATACATTCTATATTCCTATATATGATAATATGCCATCTACGGCTGCGGTATATCCTGGTAATAGTACTAATGACTATATTGATGATAATACTGTATTTTGTGTATCTGATAAGGTTTCACCAGATAAATTAAATGTACGCTTTGGCCCAGGTACAAGTTATGATATTGTAGCAAGTCTTAGTGTTGGAGAAAAAATGACTAGAATAAAGAAAAGTCAAAGTAGTCAATGGGATTTGGTAAAGCTTGAAAATGGACAAACAGGATATGTATTTAGAGAATACATTGAAGAGTATATAATGGTAAATAGTATTACATTAGATAAGAGTGAAATAACATTAAATGTAGGAGATACATACACATTAAGTTGTAGTGTTACTCCAAATAATGCAGTAAACAAAAACATTGAGTGGATAAGCAGTAATAAAGAAATAGTAACTGTAGATAATGGTAAAATCACTGCTAAATCTGGAGGAACTGCAATAGTAACAGCGAAAGCTACAGAAACAGGAAAAACTGCTACATGTACAATTAATGTTACTGCACATGTAGAAAGTATTTCATTAGAAAAAGAATCATATAAAGTTGTTAAAGATGGGTACTTAAAGATAACGCCTATTATTAAACCGGAAGCTGCAACAAATAAAGAATATACAATAACAAGTAGTAATGAAAGTATAATTGCTATTGATGGTAACAAAATAAAAGGAGTATCTGTTGGAAGTGCAAATATAACATTTACAACCGTTGATAATAAAAAGAGTGTTACAGTTAAAGTTGAAGTTATAGATCTTTCTAAAGACGAAAGTTTAAATTTTGATGAAACTTTAAAAGTAGAAAATTCTAGTGTATTGGGAGCCCCTATAAAAACTACAGTAAAAGAATTTAAAGAAAAAATAACTTATGGAAAGCAATATAGTATTAGTATATTAAATAAAGATGGAAAAGAACTAAAAGATACAGATTTAGTAACTACAGCTACAACTATAAATTTAATATATGAGGATAATATAATTCAAACTTTTGAGATGGTTATATATGGTGATGTAAATGGTGATGGTAAAATGACAGCAGGTGATTATGTAAAAATTAGAAATCATATAATGGAAAGTTCAAAGCTTGATGGAATATATTTAAGTGCTGCAGACTATGATGCTAATGGTAAAATAACTGCGGGAGACTATGTAAAAGTTAGAAATGCTATAATGTCAAATTAATTTGGAAGGAGAAGAATTAAATGTTTAAAAAAATAAGAAAGTACATACTTTCTATTGTATTATTAAGTTGCTTAATCTTTAGCTTGCCTTACTTTAGTGAAGCTGCAACTATATCAGTAAATGCAAATACTTCTTTAGAAGTAGGTGAAAGTACTAGTTTTAGTATATCTATTCCAGGAGTTAGTGGAAGATGTAATATAACCTCTTCTAATAGTTCTGCAGTAGCTCTATCTGCTTCTACTGTTTGGGTTGAAAAAGGAGTAGGAGATAGTATTACTCTAACAGCAAAAGCTGCAGGTTCTTCTACTATTACAGTAACACCACAAACTCTTGCAGATGATACTACTGGAGATGACATAGAGGTAGGTAGTAAGCAAATAACTATAACTGTAAATGAAAAAAAAGTAGAAACTACTACAAGTAATAATAATCAAAATAATACAACAACTACAAATAATACAACAGCAGCAACAACAACGACTACTAAAAGTTCAAATAATTATTTAAGTTCTCTTACTGTAAGTGAAGAAGGCCTTACGCCAAATTTTGTAAAAACTAAAAATACATATTCTTTAAATGTTTCAGAACAAGTAAATAGCATACAAGTAAATGCAATACCAGAGGATAGTACAGCATCTGTATATGTTTCTGGTAATGAAAACTTACAAGAGGGAGATAACAACATATATATTACAGTAGTTGCACAAAACGGATATAAAAGAACATATACAATTATCGTAAATAAATCAAGTGATCCAGAAAAATCTAATTCATATTTAGCGAATTTGATTATAAAAGATATGGTTTTAACTCCAGAGTTTTCAAAAGAAGTTTTAGAATATGATGGAGGAACTGTTGCAACAAATGATACAAAACTTGATATATATGCATATCCAGAAAATGATAATGCTAAAGTAGAAATAACTGGAAATGAAAATTTAATAGTTGGAGAAAATAAAATTACTATAAAAGTTATATCAGAAAATGAAACTTCTACTAAGGAGTATGTTATAACATTTATAAAAGAAGAAAAAGAAGTAGTAGATATAGTAGAAAGTAATCCATATGTTGATGCAGAGGAAAATTCATCTTCTTTTAGTATGGTTTTTAAATCTATCTTAAATGTTATAAAAAATAATGCGTTAGTTTTACTTATGTATTTATTAATTATAGTAGAATATATACAAATAGTATATTTATATAGAAAATTAAAAAAGAAAGAACAACAAGAAAAAAACAACGTTGAAGTTAATGAAAATAATATAAATAACTTAGTTGATAAAGTTGATGATAGTGTTACTTTAGGTCATGATATGGTAGAACATGAATCTAAGGAATTATCACCTAAGCCTCTTACATATGATGATATTGTAAATGATGAGAACTCATGTAATGAAGTAAAAAAGAGACGTGGAAAGTCTAATACAAAAAGTGATAGTAAAGAGGAATCAAAAGATCTAACAGAAGAGACAAAAAGTTTAGAAAGCACAATATATAATTCAATTGATAAAGATTTAGAAGATATTAATAAAAAATTAGATAATGTAGGCAATGTAGACTTAAATAGCGAAAATATAGAGAATGATGAAATTAGCGAAGACAACAAAGAAAATGAACAATATGAAGAGGATAAATAAATATATTTATAATAAGATAACTAGCTCATACTTTTTTGTATGAGCTAGTTGCTATTCTTTTTTAGACCATCCGTCAATATCAGATCTTGTTATAGCCCCCATGATATTAGATTTTATTTTAGGAATATCTTTTTGCAAATTTTTTATTAAATTTTTAATATATTCACGTTTAGTAAATCCGTCTTTAGGACAACATTTTCCGCATAATTGGGAAATTTAATTCTCTTGAAACTGCGCGAGTTTCTTTTTCACTTACATAAATAAAAGGTCTAATTGTTTTTACATTACTTCTACTTAGGTATGTTACTGGTGAGAAAGTATGTATTTTACCATTTAAAAAAATACTCATAAGTAGTGTTTCAATAACATCATCACTATGATGACCAAGCGCTATTTTATTGCATTTGTTTTCTATTGCTATACTATTTAGCATTCCTCTTCTCATATTAGCACATAAAGAACAAGGATTTTTTTCTTTACGTATATCAAATACTACTTGAGATATATTTGAATTATATACAATATATTCTACGCCTAAATTTTTACAAAGATTTTCTAATTTATCTGTTTTGAATGTTTCACTACCAGGGTGTATCGTTATTGCTATTATATCAAATTTTTTTGGATAAAATTTTCTTAAATAATAAAGAGCATATAGCAAAGACAAACTATCTTTTCCGCCTGAAAGACCTATTGCTATCTTATCACCATCATCAATCATATTATAGTCGTCTATTGCGCGTCTTGCTTTTCCTATAACTTGTTGTAACATAAAACCACCCCTATATTTCGTTATACAATAGCTATATTCTAACATATTTTTAGTATAAATTCAATAAAAAGAATTTTATAATGTGATTATATTTACCTAGTAACCAGGTAACAAAAATTGCGGAAATAATTTCACAAAAAATTCAAATTTTATTGACAAATACTAATAAAAAAGTTATAATGTATATGTTAACTTTTGCTTAAATTTGAATTTGAGTAAAAGGATTTGTGTAATAGGAGGAGTTTTTAATGGCAAAAGATGATGTTATAGAAGTTGAAGGAATAGTCACTGATGCATTGCCTAATGCAAATTTTAAGGTAAAACTTGAAAATGGACATGAGGTTTTAGCACATATATCTGGAAAACTTAGAATGCATTATATCAAGATATTACCTGGAGATAAGGTAAAACTTGAATTATCTACTTATGATTTAAATAAAGGAAGAATTACTTGGAGAGCAAAATAAATTCTATTACAATATTAATTTGTGATTAAATATTTAGTTAGAGCGGCTGTAGAAAAGGGTAAAGCCTAAACTTTTTCTATTTTTAACTATATATTTATCAATATAATACTTACTTTTGTTAAAATTTATTAACAAAAACTTTTTAAGGAGGATTTAAAATGAAAGTAAGACCATCTGTAAAAAAGATTTGTGAAAAGTGCAAGATTATTAGAAGAAATGGCGTAGTTCGCGTTATTTGTGAAAATCCAAAGCACAAGCAAAGACAAGGTTAATGTGGGGGTGTAAAGTTAAATGGCACGTATAGCTGGAGTAGATTTACCAAAAGATAAGGTAGCAGAGATAGGACTAACTGCAATATATGGAATTGGTCGTCCTGCATCAAGAAAAATACTTGCAGAAGTTGGAATTGAACCAACAAAAAGAGTAAGAGATTTTACTGAAGAAGAAGAAACTAAAATTAGAGCAATAATTGAAAGAGATTATGTTGTTGAAGGTGATCTTCGTAAAGAAACAGCCTTAAACATAAAAAGACTAATGGAAATTAACTGTTATAGAGGACAAAGACATAAAAAAAGATTACCTGTTCGTGGACAAAGAACAAAGACAAATGCTAGAACAAGAAAAGGTAAAGCAAAACCAATAGCAGGTAAGAAAGGAGTATAATTGAAATGGCAACAAAGAAAAAAGTAGTAACAAAGAAAAAAGTTAAAAAGAATGTTTCAACTGGAGTAGCTCATATTCAATCATCATTTAACAATACAATAGTTACAATGACTGATACACAAGGAAATGTATTATCATGGGCAAGTGCTGGTGGACTTGGATTTAAAGGTTCAAGAAAAAATACTCCTTTTGCAGCAGGTCAAGCAGCAGAAGCAGCAGCCAATGCAGCTAAAGAACATGGATTAAAAAGTGTAGAAGTTTATGTAAAAGGTCCAGGTTCTGGCAGAGAAGCAGCAATAAGATCACTTCAAGCTGCAGGATTGGAAATAAACATGATAAAAGATGTTACTCCAATACCACATAATGGTTGTAGACCACCAAAAAGAAGAAGGATATAGTGGGGGTGTAAATATAAAATGGCAAGATATACAGATGCAGTATGTAAAAAATGCAGAAGAGAAGGTATGAAACTTTTCTTAAAAGGTACAAGATGTAACTCTAATAAATGTGCAGTTGATAGAAGAACTTATGCTCCAGGACAACATGGTAAGTCAAAGGCAAAAATGTCTGAATACGGACTTCAACTTAGAGCTAAACAAAAAGCAAAAACATATTATAGAGTTTCTGAATCTCAATTTAGAAAATATTATGATGAAGCTTTTAGACGTGAGGGTGTAACTTCTGATATTCTTTTTGAACAATTAGAGCTAAGACTTGATAATGTAGCTTATAGAATGGGTATTGGAACTTCAAGAGCTGAAGCTAGACAACTTGTTGGATATGGTATGCTTGAAGTAAATGGAAAGAAAGTAAATATTCCATCATATATTTGTAAAGTTGGAGATGTTGTAAAAATAAGAGATACAAAGAAAGATAATAAAACAATTGTATCAGTACTTGAAACAAATAAATTAAAATCAGTTCCAAGTTGGTTAGAATTTGATAAAGATAATATAACTGCTAAAGTTATAAGAAAACCAGTTAGAGATGATGTAGATCTAGAAGTACAAGAAAGTCTAATAGTTGAGTTATACTCTAAGAACTAGTTAAATTAACAAAATCATTTAAAAATATAATAATACGTGTAATCAGAGCGTATTAGAAGGAGGAATAAAATGATTGAAATGCAAAGACCAGAGATAAAATGTGTTGAAGTAGATGTAGATACATATTATGCAAGATTTGAAGTACAACCTTTAGAAAGAGGATTTGGAATTACGCTTGGTAATTCATTAAGAAGAATATTGCTTTCTTCTTTACCTGGATATGCAATTAATGCTATAAAAATTGATGGTGTTAATCATGAATTTTCTACAATACCTGGAGTTACAGAAGATGTTACAGATTTAATATTAAACTTAAAACAAGTTTGTTTAAAATCTGATGACATGGATAACAAAACATTGCACATAAGTGCAAAAGGTCCATGTGAGGTAAAAGCAGGAGATATTACTGGTGATCCAACAATTAGTGTAGTAAACGATGATTTACATTTAGCTTATCTAGATGATGATGCTGAACTTAATATTGAATTAAATGTAGTTAAAGGTAGAGGGTACATTGCAAGTGATAAAGTAGATACTTCTAACCTTGGCGTTGACGTTTTACCTATAGATGCAATCTTTACACCTGTAAAAAAAGTAAATTTTGAAGTTGGTAAAACAAGAGTTGGTCAAGATGCAGATTATGATAGCTTAACAATGGAAATTTGGACTACTGGTGTAATTGAACCATATCAAGCATTAAGTATGGCAGCTAAAATTTTAAATGAACATTTAGAATTATTTATCGATTTATCAGAAATTGCTAAAACTATGTCAATTATGTCTCAAAAAGAATTATCAATGAAAGATAAATTATTAGAGACTGCAATTGAAGATTTGGAATTTTCTGTTAGATCATATAATTGCTTAAAGAGAGCTGGTATACATACAGTTGCTGATATTGTTAATAAATCAGAACAAGATATGATAAAAGTTAGAAACCTAGGTAAAAAATCATTAGAAGAAGTAATAAATAAGGTTAAAGAACTAGGTTTAGAATTTAAAAATAAAGAAGACTAATAAAGGAGGAAACTAAAAATGCCAGGAACAAGAAAACTTTCAAGAACAACTGCTCATAGAGAGTCATTACTTAATAATTTAGTCACATCTTTAATCTTAAATGGTAAAGTTGAAACTACTTTAGCAAAAGCAAAAGAAGTTAAACCTTTAGCAGATAGTATTATTGATTTAGCAATAAAAGAAAAAGATAATTTTGAAAATAAAGAAAAGAAATTATCAAGAGCTAAGTTAGATAAAAATGGTAAAAAAGTTAAAGAGACTAAAACTTCAAAAAATGGAAATAAATATGAAGTTGTTGTAAGAGAAGTAGTAACTGAAACAGTTAAAGTAGATAAGCCATCAAAACTTGCTGCAAGAAGAAAAATGTTTAAAACATTAAATAAGGTAAAGGATTGTCATGGCAAAACAATTGATTTGACTGATAAGTTATTTGATGAAATAGCACCTAAATATGAAGCAAAGGGTGGATATACAAGAATAGTTAAATTAGTACCAAGAAAAAGCGATGGTGCAGAAATGGCTATAATTGAACTTATATAATAATAAATTATATTTAAATTAAATTTAATGTTTAAAGACTATACCAATTATAACTTGTTGGTATAGTCTTTATTTTGTATTTCATTTGATAGAGAAGAATGAATATTTGTTGCTAAAATATCAAATTCTAGACTTCTTCTTGTAAATTCATCTAAATTATTTAATATATTATCAGTTATTTTAGTAATAACATTTATATTAGAATTATTATAAATTTCTGATAGTAATTTTTTTCCATTATTAGATATTTTTAATACATGTGCATAGTTAATATTATTTTCAATTGCATTAAAATCATCTTTGGTAATATTTAATATCATGTTTAATAATACCCTTTTAATTTTTGACATAGCATATCTTTTTGATTTTATATTATGTATTAATTCATCATAGCACTTAGAATTATTTAATGCTTTTATAATATTATGTTCTAGGCCTTCAACAACACCGTTTATATCAGATAGATTGTTTTTAGTAAGTATTGAATATTTCAAAATATTAAATAGATAGTTATTATCTAAAGAAATATTATTCTTAATCAAGTTAAAAGTTTCTTTTGGTATAAAACTTTGTAAAGTATCTATGTTATCGTTATTTATATTAACATTTGAAATAAATTCTCTAATACTTGATGCACTTATATATTTACAATCTTTATTTATGCTTTTATCACAATAATTTGCGCCTTCTCTTTTTATAGTATAAGGTACTATGTTATAGTTATTTATTAATATATTTTTAACATACTCTATTGCTAATATATTATTTGGCTTTTTTATTTCTTCTAAATTAGCAGTGCTTAAATATTTAGAATTTGCAATATTTATAGCTTTGGCATAAGATATACCATCATTTAAATTTAATTTTATATCTTCTTTAATTTTTTCTTCATTAATTAATAGTGTTTTAGCAATATTTTTTATTATTTCTATATCACCAGATTCGCTACCAAAACATATAGCATCTATTATTCCTAAATTGTTTAAGATTTTCATTGCACCTTTTGCAAAATATTCACTACTTGATATGGAATAGATTAAAGGAAGTTCTATAACCATATCAACTCCATTTTTTATTGCAACTTCGGCTCTTTTGAATTTATCATATAAAGCAATATTACCATTTTGAGTAAAGTTACCTGACATAACAACAACTACAAATTGAGAGGAAGTTAATTGTTTGGCCCTATCAATTAAATATTTATGCCCATTATGAAATGGATTAAATTCAGCAACTATACCAACTACCTTCATGTATACCCCTCCTACTTGTTTTTATTATAAAATTGTGTTAATATGTTTATATGTTAATATATATATCAAATAATATATTAAGTTTAACATACAAATAATAAAAATACAAGTGGAGGTAAGAAGTGGAATCAAAAAAAGAAGTAAAAATATATACGGATGGAGCTTGTAGTGGAAATCCGGGTCCAGGTGGATACGCTGCTATACTTATATATAATGACGTAGAAAAAGAAATATCTGGTGGTGAAAAAAATACTACTAATAATAAAATGGAAATAATGGCTGTACTTAAAGGGCTTGAGGCCTTAAAAGAGCCATGCAAAGTAACTATATATAGTGATAGTGCATATGTGGTAAATACGATAGAAAAAGGATGGATATATAACTGGAAGAAAAATAATTGGATTAAATCTGATAAAAGTAAAGTAAAAAATATAGATTTATGGGAAGAGTTGTTAAGGCTTATGAAAATACATGATATTAAGTTTGTAAAAGTAAAAGGGCATAGTGATAATGAGTATAACAATAGATGTGATAGATTGGCAGTAGAAGCTCGAGAAAATATATAAGTTCTTAAAAGACTAGCTATTGCATATGATGTTTTGTGGTGGTTTTATGAAAGAATATTTGTTAAATTATATAAAAACAAACTTTAAGACTATAAAAACATTATTAATATGCTTAGTAATAGGTGTTGTAATTGGTGTAGTAATATATCAATTAATAGATGAAAATATAAGGGATGAATTAATTAGTAGTGTTAGCTCAACTTTAAGTATAGCTAAAGGTGAAGGATTTGAGGGAATTAATGTGTTAAAGAACGGAATACTATCAAATATATTAATATCAATTATTATATATATTTCTTCAATTACATTAATTTCGCCAGTTTGTATATGTGCTTTAAATGTAATAAGGGGAGTATCAATTGGAATATATATATCAACAATATTTGCAGTATTTGGCATTGGCAGTGGAATTCTTGCTACTATATTGATTATAGTGCTTCCTAATTTAATATATATACCTGCATACATATATATGTGTACTAATTCGGTTAATTTCCATTATTTAATTATAGATAAGTCATCAAGAGAAAATTTCTTAAAGGAATTGGTAAAAGAATCATATAGGTTTATAATAGCATTTTCTCTTATGATACTTTCAGTACTTATTGAACAATTTTCTGCCTTTGGTACAATCGCTTTATATATAAACTAATATTATTATGAATAAACATAAATTGTGATAAAACAATAAAAAAGTTTAAAGAATTACAAAAAATTGTAAAACATTACATAATTTTTTGAAAAATACT
>CAYSKD010000007.1:0-12205 GCA_964431665.1 uncultured Clostridium sp. | reverse complement strand
GATAGCAATACTGAAATTCAAGAAAAAGTAGTTGAAAAATATGTATATAAAGGAGATATAGAACCTACTAATTGTATAAATGATGAATATTCCAATGTAGAGCTTATTATAAATGATACATCTACGTTAGATATGGACTGTAGAAGAATTAGTGATAAAAAAACAGCAATGTTAACGTTTAATGTAGAAAGGTTAAAAGAATATTATGCAGTAGATAGGAAAGTCACTAATAATGAGGGGGCTACTACTGATAGAGTAAATATTAGCTTTAACCAAGAAATTAAAGATATAAAATTTGCTTCGCTTGGTGGACAAGCTGTAGGATATGAAGTGCTGTTGTTTTTAATGGAAGATGGAACTGTAGAGTATATTCCTTTATTAAAAGCATTTAGAGATGATAATTTAAAATCATATGGCAAAATTGATAAAGTATCAGATGTTGTAAAAATAGATATAGCTACAGGAAAAGAAGAATACTACGTAGCACAAACACCTGTTGCTATAAAAGAAGATGGTTCATATTATGATTTATCTCAAATTCTAATGAATACAGGCAACTTTGAAAAATAAAAAGATAAACTTCAAATTATGTAAACGTGTTGAAAAACACGTTTTTTTTGTGGAAAATGCTTTGAAATTTATTAATCCTATGATATAATAGTTGCGGGTGATTTATATGAAAGAATACAAAATTATAAAAAATATTAATCCTAATATTTTTAGAGGATATGATATAAGAGGAATATACGGAGATGATTTAACAGAAGATGTTGCCTTTACTATTGGTAAATCTTTTGGTACATATATACAAAAGGATGGCTATAAAAAATGTGTTATAGGATATGATAATCGTATTTCTTCACAGCCGTTATATGAGGCTTTAATTACTGGTATAATAACTACTGGTGTTACTGTGCTTTCTATTGGTTTAGTTACTACACCTATGTATTATTTTGCTCAAACATACTTAAATGATAAAAAAGAGCTAATGCCAGGAATTATGATAACAGCAAGTCATAATCCTAAAGAGTATAATGGATTTAAGTTTTCAGTTAGCAATTTTGGAAATGCTTGTGGTCAAATGATACAAGACTTTAGAGTATTTACAGAAAAATGTGAATTTATTCAATGTAAAACATCTGAGGAGTTTGGTAAATTTGAAGAGTGTAATATACGTAGTCAATATTTGGATTTGATAAAAAAATCTATAGAATTAGGAAATAGAAAAATAAAAGTTGTAGTTGATACTGCAAATGGAACTGCTTCTATTATAGCAAAGGATGTTTTTGATTTATTTAAGGATAAAATTGAAATGATACCATTATATATGGAGTCTAATCCTGAATTTCCAAATCATCATCCAGATCCAAGCGTAGAATCTAACAATGCAGATTTAAAGAAAAAAGTATTAGACGAAAATGCTGATTTAGGTATTGGAATTGATGGCGATGGAGACAGAGTAGGAATAATTGACGAAAATGGAAAGATGATCTATATAGATTTTTATGCTATTATTATATGGCGTGACATAATGAAAAAAGTATCTAATAAAAATGCCTTATTTGATGTAAAATGTTCCAAATCATTAAAAGATGAAATAATTAAGCTAGGAGGAAATCCAGTATGTTATAGAACTGGAAACTCATATATGAAAGCCAAAGTTAGAGAAGATAATTTTGCTTTTGGTAGTGAACTTTCTGGGCATGTTTTCTTTAATGATAAATGGCCAAACATAGATGATGGATTGTATGCTGGTTTAAGATTAATAGAAATACTTTCTAAGACAGATAAAACAGTATCTGGTCTACTAGATGGTGTTAACACATATTATTCAACACCTGAAATAAAAATAAAATCTACAGATGATGAAAAATTTAAAGTAATTGAAAAGGTAAAAGATTATTGTAAATCTCAAGAGTATAAAATTAATGATATAGATGGTGTAAGAGCAGAATTTGAAAATGGTTGGGCACTTGTTAGGGCTTCTAATACAGGACCAAATATAACTGCTAGATTTGAAGGTGTTACAAAAGAAGATATGGAAAAAATTGAAAATGAATTTATGAGTTTGTTAAAATAGAAAAGGAGGTAAGATTTTTATGAAAAAAATTTTAGTAATAGGCCAAGATGGTATGCTTGGAGGAGAATTATACACAAGATTATTAAGTTATGAAAACTATACTGTTTATAAAACGACTATTGAAACATTAGATATATGTAATAAAGATGCAGTGGTTGAAGAAGTTTTAAAAATTAGACCTGAAGTTATAATTAATTGCGCTGCTTATACTAATGTAGATGGCTGTGAGACTAATTTTGAATTAGCAAATGCCGTAAATGGTTTAGCTGTTAAAAATATTGCTGAGGCAGCAAACTTAGTAGATGCAGTATTTATACAAATAAGTACAGATTATGTATTTGACGGATCTCTTGATGTTCAAAGCGAGTATACAGAAATTATGAAACCAAATCCTGTAAGTGCATATGGCAAGACTAAATTTTTAGGAGAGCAAAATGCTAAAATTGCTAAAAAGTATTATATTTTAAGAACTGCGTGGTTATATGGACAAGGTAATAATTTTGTTAGAACAATGCTTAAACTTTCAAAAACAAAAGATGAAATATCTGTTGTTTGTGATCAACATGGAAGTCCAACTTCAACTACTACATTATGTAAAATAATTGAACAAATAATAATAAAAGAGCCTGAATATGGCGTTTACCATTCAACTAACGAAGGCTTTACTACTTGGTATGAATTTACCAAACAAATATTTGAGTTGAAGGGTATTAATACAAAGGTAAATCCAATCACTTCAGATGAATATGCAAAATTAAATCCGCAATCTAGTAAGAGACCTTTTAATTCGAAACTATCAAAAAATAAACTAAATAGTATTGGAATTTATCCAGAAAATTATATTGACGCATTAAAAGAATATTTAAAGAAGGAGGAATAGACTATGAAAGGAATAATTTTAGCGGGAGGTAGTGGAACAAGGCTTTATCCTATTACAATTGCAGTTTCAAAGCAATTATTGCCAGTTTATGATAAGCCAATGGTATATTATCCACTTTCTACATTAATGTTAGCTGGAATAAGAGAAATATTAATTATCTCTACTCCAATACATATTCCAATGTTTCAAACTCTTTTAGGTGATGGTAAAGATTTAGGAATAAGAATTGAGTATAAAATACAAGAAAAGCCAGTGGGGCTTGCAGATGCTTTTAAAATAGGAAAAGATTTTATTGCAAATGATACAGTTTCCCTAATATTAGGAGATAATATGATCTATGGATCTGGTATTGAAAGAATTTTAAATAAAGCTAGTAAAATTAAAGAAGGCGGAATTATTTTTGGGTATAAAGTTGCTGATCCAACATCATATGGAGTAGTTGAGATTGATTCTAAAGGTAATGCTATATCTATTGAAGAAAAACCAAATCTTCCAAAATCTAATCTAGCAGTACCTGGTTTGTATTTTTATGATAATTCAGTTGTTGATATAGCTCAAAATATTGAACCATCTGCTAGGGGGGAATTGGAAATTACAGATGTAAATAGAATATATATGCAACGAGGAAAACTTAAAGTAATTCCACTTGGAAACGGCTTTGCATGGTTTGATACAGGAACAGCAGATAGATTAAATGATGCAGCTGATTTTGTTAAAGCCATTGAAATAAGGCAAGGAATTCAGATAGGGTGCATAGAAGAAGTTGCTTATAAAAATGGATGGATTAATGATAATGAATTAATCTCACTAGCAGATAGATACTCAAAAACCGATTATGGAAAATATATGTATAAATTACTTGAACATAATAACGAGTATTATGAAGATGTTATTGATAATTTTTAGTTTAAAATATAATAATATGGTGAAAAAATGAAAAGATGTGTAGAAGTAGCAAGCAAATTCGTTTCATTTATAGCAGAAAATTTTTTAAAAATACTTTTTGCAATAATAATAATATCGATGTTATTTATAAACTCTATATATTTATATATAGACAAACCAGATTTTCAATTTAATAATATAAACAATTATATTTGGATTATTATAAATTTATTATTTATATTTGCATTAATTTTTATATTCTACATAATGCCAAAAAGAATTAAATATAGTAAAATTTTTATAATTACAGTGTTTTTACTTTACTTCATAATGGAAATTATATATATTTTTTTAGTACCTATAACACCATTTTCGGATATGGCAGAGGTAATAAAAATTGCAAAATCTAATTTTACAGAAAATATAGAGTATTTACAAAAATATCCTAATAATTTGCCCATTTGTATATTATATAATTTAATTTTTAAAGTATCATCATATAATGTAATAATTTTAAAAATATTAAATGTAATTTGTAATATATTAACTATATATTTTGCATATAAAATATATGAAAATATATATAAAAATAAAAATATTGTTTTAGTATTATTAGGGTTATGTAGTATATCTACGTTTTTATATGTTAATTGTACTTATAATGATTTAATTTTTGTAACTATTGTTATGGCAATATTGTATTTAGTAACAAAAGAGCAACAAAATAAATTAAAATTTTTATTAATTTGTATATTATCATTTTTGCAATATATAATAAGACCTGTAGGAATAATACTTGTTATTGCTTTATGTTTGTATTATTTATTAAATAAGAGAAATTTAATTGCTGTAGTAATATTAGTAGCGTCATTTTTAATTCTTAATTTTAGTTATTTTAAATTAAAAGAAAGTATTATACCGGTTTCTGATCAGGAAATACCGATATGGTCATATATTCAAATGGGCATAAATGAAGAAGAATTTGGATTTCAGGATAGTTCACATTCTACTAGTTGGAACTTTACTGATTATATAAATAGATTAAAAGAACTTGGCCCAAAGAGATTTACAAAATTATTAATAAAAAAAGTTATTTGGACTTGGACAGAAGGAACCTACCAAGTAGGAAGATATGCATTTGGTAACCAATTGGAAAATCAATATGATTATGAGACAGTGCTTACTAAAAAAGTTTATAATACAGACTCAAAACTTAGAGATACTATTGACTATGCTATGAAAGGACAATACTTTACTTTGTTGCTTTTATCTTACTTAGGAATGTTTTTTGGCAAAAATAATAACGATAAAATTAAATTAATTTTATATTTAGTAATGGGAATATTTTGCTTTTATGTAATATGGGAAATAAAATCTAGGTATATTTATTGTTTATATCCAATATTTTTAATTTTTGCAACTAGGGGGTCTGAAGTGCTAATTGAAAAAATAAAGAAAGGAAAATTAAAATGGGAAAATTTAAAAAAATTGAAACTTCAATAGAAGGAGTATATATAATAGAACCGACTGTATTTGAGTATGAAAGAGGATATTTTATGGAAACATATAGCGAATATGAATTTGCGCAAATTGGCATAAATAATAAATTTGTCCAAGATAATCAGTCAAAATCAAAAAAAGGTACTTTAAGAGGACTACATTTTCAAAAGAAAAACTCTCAAGCAAAACTCGTAAGGGTTATAAATGGGGCTGTATATGATGTAGCAGTAGATTTAAGACCAAATAGTTCTACATATGGTAAATATGAAGGTGTCATTCTTACATCAGAGAATAAAAAAATGTTTATGATTCCACGTGGATTTGCACATGGCTTTTTAGTTTTATCAGATGAAGCAGAATTCGTATATAAATGTGATGATATATATAATCATGAAGCAGAAGGTGGATTAAAATGGGACGATCCAGATGTTAATATTGCTTGGCCATTAAATGAAATTATGAAAAATGAGCTTTTAACTTCTCCTAAAGATAGCAAGTGGCCATCTCTTAAAGAATTAAAAGAAACTGATTTATTTAGTGATCTTATCTAATAGATATTATCATAATTTAAACATACAAACATACTACAAGATATTAACAGTATATATATGTTCTATATATTGTGTATAAGTGAAAGGATTGAAATTTAATATGAAAAATATATTAATAACAGGTGGGGCTGGTTTTATTGGTTCTAATTTTGTAAATTTAATGGTAAAAAAATATGGAGATAAGTATAATTATATTGTATATGATAAATTGACATATGCAGCAAATATGAAAAACTTAGAGCCAAGCGAAGGAAAATATATATTTGTAAAAGGTGATATTTGCGATTTAGAAAGAAATATTGAAATAATTAAGAAATATAATATAGATGCTGTCGTAAATTTTGCTGCTGAATCTCATGTAGATAACAGTATAAAGAGACCTTTATCATTTACAGAAAATAATGTAATTGGAACACATGCTTTAATAGAAGCTTGTAAACAAATTTGGCAAGAAGGATCAACAAATAAATTTGTACATATTTCAACAGATGAAGTTTTTGGTTCTTTGGGAGAAGAAGGGTATTTTGTTGAAACATCACCAATAAAGCCCAATAGCCCTTATAGTGCCTCAAAAGCAGCTTCTGATTTGATTGTATTTTCTTATGGTGAAACTTTTAAAATGAATGTTTCTGTAACAAACTGTTCAAATAATTATGGACCAAATCAACATAATGAAAAATTAATACCACATATGATATCTTTAGCGTTACAAGATAAAGAACTACCAGTATATGGCCAAGGATTAAATATTCGTGATTGGTTGTATGTTGACGATCATTGTGAAGCAATAGATATTATATTACATAAAGGTAAAAAAGGCGAAAGATATAATATTGGAGGACATAACGAAAAAAGAAATATTGATATTGTAAAATTAATACTAAAAAGGTTAGGAAAGCCAGAATCTTTAATTAGATATGTTGAGGATAGAAAAGGTCATGATTTTAGATATGCAATTGATCCTACTAAATTAAAAACAGAATTTGATTGGCAACCACATACTATGTTTGAAGATGGAATCGTAAAAACAATAGACTGGTATGTATCACATCCAGAGTACTTATAATTTAACTAAAAGTAAAAGCGAGGTATAATTTTATATTATAACTTCGTTTTACTCAACTTAAATCAAATTAAATTAGTTTAAGTGTATTTTATAATATTTAATATAGAAAGGGGAAATTATAATATAGTTAAGTCATTATTATATTATATATGAGATAGTTATGATAATGGATAAAGTAATAAAAAGTAATTTGTATAAAAAAGTTGATAAAAAATTTAATATAACTAGATTTTTGCCAATATTTGCTTATTTATTTTGGGGAGTAGTTACTACTCTAACAAATATATTTTCTTATGCTATATTAACAAAAATGTTAAATATCAATTATATGATAAGTAATGTAATATCTTGGATATTAGCTGTATCTGTAGCATATATTACAAACAAAATTTATGTGTTTTCAAGTAAAGCAAAAACTATAAAAGCTGTCATTAAAGAATTAACACTTTTTTTTATAGCAAGAATACTTACTTTAGGAATAGATATTTTATTAATGTTTATTGGAGTATCAATATTAAAATTTGATGATATGATTATAAAAGCTATTACACAAGTCGTTGTAATTGTTGTAAATTATATATTAAGTAAATTATTTGTATTTAATAAAGATATCTAGATTAATAATAATTCATGAATAGTTACAGTTTATAATATAATAATATTTAAATAAAATTAAGCTAATAATAAAACGTGAGTGAATAGTAACCATTCAGAATAATTTAAATTTATGTATTTAATTAATATAGTTGAATTTTACTATATTTGATGATATAATGAAAACGATAATTTATATTTAGAAAGGATAAAAAATGGATTTTATAAAAACTTTAATAGAAAATAGAAAATTAGCTTTTCAACTTGGAAAAAATGATTTTAGAAATAAATTTGCAAATACCAGTTTAGGAGCAATTTGGGGCTTTGTTTCACCATTTATATTTATGCTTACATATGTCATTGTTTTTCAGTATATTTTAAGGACAGGTAGTGCCGGATCAGATCCTTATTTAGTCTGGTTTTTACCTGGAATGTCAATGTGGATGTTTTTAAATGATAGTATTATTAATGCAAGTAATTCTATAAGATCGTACAGTTATTTAGTAAAGAAAGTTGTTTTTCCTATTGATATTATACCCGTTATATCTTTAACTTCTTCAAGTTTTATTGGGCTTTTTTTATTTGTTATATCAATAGTTGCTTGTGCTTGTTATGGATATATCGTTAATATATTTAAACTTATTTATTTTATATTTGCTGCATATTGTTTAATTATATCAATTACAAGAATTACATCAGCAATATCAACATTAGTGTCAGATTTTTCACAATTGTTAACGGTTTTAATGCAAATTTGTATGTGGCTTACCCCAATCATGTGGAATTTATCAATGTTAGATGGTCATAGAACTCTTTATACTATTATGAAAGCATTGCCTTTTTCATATTTGGTAACTGGATTTAGAGAGTGTTTTATATCAGGTAATATATTAACAGAAAATGGCGGAATGTTTACAATAATATTTTGGATAATAACTATATTTATGTTTTTTTGGGGAAATCATATATTTAAAAAGAATAAAAAAGATTTCGCTGATGTTTTGTAATAAGGATATGAAGAAATGGAAAAAATAGATATATTAATGCCAACATATAATGGTGAAAAATATATAAGAGCGCAATTGGACTCAATATTATCACAAAGTTATAGTAATATTAACATAATAATTTCTGATGACAATTCTACAGATAGTACTGTATGTATATTAGAAGAATATGTAAAAAAAGATAATAGAATACAATTGTATAAACAAAAAGAAAATTTAGGATGTGTCAAAAATATAGAATTTTTGCTAAAAAAAGTAACATCTGATTATTATATGTTATCTGATCAAGATGATGTTTGGAATAATGATAAAATTGAAATAACATATAATAAAATGATAGAAAGTAATGCAGACTTAGTGTTTACTGACTTAGAAATAGTTGATAAGGATTTAAATACTCTTTTTCCTTCTTTTACAAGAAAAAAGAGACTATATCATAAGATCAATAAATGTAAAGAAAGTTTTGAAATGCTGTATTTATATAATTGTGTTACTGGTTGTACATTACTAACAAAAAAGAAATTTATAGACAAAACAATTCCTTTTCCTTCAAATACTAAGTATATAATCCATGATGCATGGATTGCTTTAAACGTTGCATTGAATGGAAAGATAGTTTATATTGATAAATCAACCATAAAATATAGACAGCATGATAACAATGTAGTTGGTAGTAAAACTAATTCAAAATATTTAAATGATTTTGATATGCTAAGGAATTTGTTTATTGATGTAAAACTTGAATTATTTGATACTTATTTAAATAGTAATTTATGTTTTCCATTAGATGTTAAAGAATTAAATAAAAAGGCTTTTTCATATTTTAGTAGTATAAGAGAGAAGAAAAATATAAATTTAAAAAATATATCTATATTTCATAAATTATATAGATATGAAAGTTTGCATTTATATGTATTTTATTTTGTTATTATGAATTTACCAATTTTAGCTAGAATAGGGTTTAATATATTTTATTTTATAAGAAGAGTAAAGAATAATTTATAAAGGATGTGTTTATATAAATGAGTGAAAATATCAATAGTGCACCAGTTGTTAAAATAACAGATCTTTGCAAAGATTACAAGATGTTTAAAAGAAAAACAGATAGGTTAATAGAAGCAGTTTTTCCCTCTATAAAAAGACATACAGTATTTAAAGCAATAGATAATTTAAATCTTGAACTTGGTAGAGGAGAGGTGCTTGGAATACTTGGTAAAAATGGTGCTGGTAAGTCTACGCTTTTAAAAATGATAACTGGTGTTGTTAGTCCTACAAGTGGTACAATTGAAATAAATGGAAAAATAAGTTCTCTTCTTGAACTTGGAGCTGCCTTTAATGTAGAACTAACAGGGCTAGAAAACATATATCAACATGGACAGGTTATGGGACTTACTAAGGAGCAAATAGAAGAAAAGAAACCAGAAATTATTGATTTTGCGGATATAGGAGAACATCTTTATCAACCAGTAAAAACGTATTCTTCTGGTATGTTTGCAAGGCTTGCTTTCGCGTGTGCAATAAATGTGGATCCTGATATATTAATTGTAGATGAAGTATTATCTGTTGGTGATATGGCTTTTCAATTAAAGTGTTTTAAAAAGTTTGAACAATTTAAGAAGAAAAACAAAACTATAATTTTTGTAACGCATAGCGTAGCAGATATATTAAAAAATTGTAATAGAGCTATAATAATTGATTCTGGAAGAAAAATTTTTGATGGCAATGTAAAAGACGGCGTTGAAAAATATAAAAAAATAATAGTTGGAATGAAAGAAAAAGATACAAATGAAACTGAAATAAAATCTATTTTAAATAATAAAAACAATAAATCTAAAAATATTATTGATAATAGTAGTGTAGATGTTGTGTGGAAAAATCATTTTAATCAAAATGATAAATTAATAGAATATGGTAATAAGAAAGCCGAAGTTGTCGATTATGGAATATTTGATTTGAAAGGCAATTATATAAATGTAATTGAAAATGATAAAGAAATTATTTTAAAATCTAAAATTGTATTTAATGAAGATGTTTCCGATCCAATATTTACAATGACTATAAAGGATTTTAATGGTATTGAAATTTATGGTACTAATACTTTGATAGAAAAAAAATATACTGGTAAATATTTAAGTGGTGATACTGTAATAGTTGAGTTTAAACAAAAGTTACCTATAGCGCCAAATAAATATACTTTATCGTTTAGTTGTACACATTTTAATGTTAAAGGAGAATTAGAAGTATTGGATAGAAAGTACGATGCTTTATTAGTAGAGGTTGTTTCCACTAAAGAATATGTAGGAATGTTAGCTTTAGATTCTAATATATCTATAACAAAGGTAGAAGAAAAATAGCTATTTTTGTTAATAAAGAAAGGTGAGGGCTTTGAAAATAAATTATGAATTCTATAAACCAAGACAAGAAGATTTAACACCATTAGAACATGAAATTGCAAAAATAATAAAAGAGAAGCCAAAAGAAGAATATCAAAAAATTATTAGAGAAGATATACGCTTAGGTAATGTTTTGGCATTATCTAAATTAAGGGAAAATATAGTAAATTGGTATCAATTTAAGAAAGATGCTACTATTTTAGAAATAGAACCAAGTTTTGGAGAAATTACAGAATTATTATGTCAAAATGCCTCAAAAGTAGTTTCTCTTGAAAATTCTTTAATCAAAGCTCAAGCTGTTGGAAAAAGGATGGAAAATTACGATAATTTAGAGATAATAGTAGGTGATTTGGAAAATATTGTCATAGAAGAGAAATTTGATTATATAACTCTTATAGGAACATTAGAGTTATATAAAAGTTTTATAGATGCTAAAGAAAAAATGAAATATCTTTTAAAAAAATTAAGCGCTTATTTAAAGGATGACGGAAGATTTCTAATTGCACTTGACAATAAGTTTGGTATGAAATATATAACTAATCTATGTGAACATGATACAATACTTACTAATAATTATAAAACAATATCTAAAAAAGAAATTACTAGTGTTTTAGATGAATATGGCTTAAAATTTAAAAAATTTTATTATCCATTACCTGATTACAAAATAACAAATGTTATTTTTACCGATGACTATTTACCAAATCAAGAAAGTATATCAAGAAATTTTACATACTTAGATAGAGAATTTATAAGTTATAATCAAACTGATGCGTATAAAGAAATATTAAAAGAAGATGTTGAAAAATTTCCTTTCTTTGCTAATTCTTATTTTATTGAAGCTTCAAAAAAAAGTTTTAACGATAATAAAATTAAGTTTGTTTCATTTACAAATATTAGAAAAGAAGAATATAGATTAAAGACAGTTATGTTTTCTGATAAAGTTGTTAAAACATCTTTAAATAAAAAATCAAGTTTACATATTGAACAAATAAAAAGCAATATTGATCTTTTAGTTAAATTGGGATTTAATACATTAGATAAGTTTGAAAACGATTCTATAATTAGTAAACTTGTTGTTAATGAGATGTCATATAATCAAGTTTTAATAGAAAAATTAAAAGCTAAACAAAAGGATGATTTTTTTATTCTTTTGAATAAATATAAAAATAATTTAATTGATAAATTAGAAAAAGGTGATATTTCAAATAATATCTTTGATAAATATGAAGTTAAATATGATATAGAA
>CAYSKD010000006.1:0-13336 GCA_964431665.1 uncultured Clostridium sp. | reverse complement strand
ACTGTTTTTAAGTAGTGTAAGTTTTTTATGCTACTTTTTTCCTTTTCTTTTTATTGTTTTTTCATAAAAATAGAAAGATATTTGATTAGTTATAAATTGTAAAAGTATAATAAAGGAAAAACTTAAAAATTAGTACTTTAAAATCCTATAAAATCTTTTAGAATTTTCTTTATTATTTCAAAATCTTGATCGCTTGCAATTTCTATTGTTTTTATGTTTTTATATTTCTCTTTTATTTCTTTAGCCATTTCAAGATATACATTTTGTTGCTTAATACTACTATCAGTTTGAAATTTAGCATATTTTGGAATTGCTTTACCTTTTCTTTCAATTCTTTCTTTATATAGGTTTGTGTTTTTTAAATATAATGTAATATAGTAAATATCAAAATCAAAAGAACAAAATCTCTCTAATAGTTTGTTATAACAATCACTAAAAGAATAACTTTTTAGTCCAAGTCTTGAATAATTTTCTTCTGTAAAAAATGTTCTATCAAATAATAGGTTAATGCTCTTGTTTTCCATTGCTTTAATATAGTCAAGCAGTGTATTATACATGTCTTCTGCTTTTTTTAAGCCGTTAATAGTATCATCTGATGTTCCTGATAGACGATATAGATTTGTATATGCAATAGAATGCCTTAAATAATCTGTTACTGTAGTTTTTCCGTGCACCTTGAGCACCTTCTACTACAATTAATTTTGAATTAGCCATATAAATGCACCTCCTTTTATTTGTATAAATATTAACATATAATATCAATATTTTCAATAAAAAATATTTAAAATATAGAAATAAAATATAATAGAAAAAGTATATGAAAAATGTTGAAAAAAGTAGATAACTGTTATATAATAACTTTGACTTTAATAATTGCTTATAAAAAAATTTGAAAGGAGTTTTTGATATGTCAAAATTTGATGTTTCGTATCTTGATTTATGTAAGAGAATTCTTGAAAAAGGAACTCGTGTGGAAACTAGGACAGGAGTTAGCGCATATAAATTGCCACATCAAATATTACAGTTTGATTTGCAAGAAGAATTCCCAATTCTTACTACTAAATTTGTAGCTTTTAAAAGTGCTGTACTTGAAATGTTATGGTTTTATCAAGCGCAAAGTAATGATGTTTCTTGGTTAAAAGAAAGAGGCGTTAAAATTTGGAACGAATGGGAAATAGATAAAGATGGTATGTATATGGGAAAGAATTTTGGTAAGGAATATGCAGGAACTATAGGAACAGCATATGGATATATCGTTAATAAGTATCATTTAATACAAGATCTGATTGAAAAAATAAAGAAAGATCCAAATGATAGGCGTATGATAATGAGCTTATGGCAAAATGAGTATTTAAATACTGCGTCTCTTCCATCATGTGTTTGGTGTACACAATGGGATGTAACAGATGGAAAACTTAATTGCCTAGTTAATCAAAGGTCTGCAGATGTTCCTTTGGGTTTACCATTTAATATATCTCAATATGCAGTACTAGTAAATTTAATAGCTCAAGTTACTAAGTTAAAGCCTGGTCAAATGACATGGGTAATTAATAACGCACATATATATGAAAATCAAATTGAGGGTATAAGAGAACAGCTTAAGAGAATTGATTTAGCAAAAGATGCTCCTAAGCTTTGGATAAATCCAGATGTTAAAGATTTCTTTAAATTCGATAATTCAAAAGAGCTAAAGGATATAAAGTTGATAAATTACGAGCATTGTGGAAAAATTTCAATGCCAGTTTCTGTGTGAGGTGATAATATGTTTTCGATGATAGCTGCAATAGGTAAAAATAATGAATTAGGCAAAAATGGAGAACTTATTTGGAAACTCCCAAATGATTTAAAATTCTTTAAGGAACAGACAACTGGTAAAAAAGTATTTATGGGATTAAGAACTTTTAAATCTTTGCCAAAGAAATTACCAAATAGAGAACATTTTGTATTAACTGATGTTGATGTAGATGCAGAGGGGATAAATCTTGTATGGGATTTAGATAAATTTGTTTTAGAACATGTAAATACCGATGAAGAAATATTTGTAATCGGTGGTGGAATGGTATATAAACAAATGATTCAATATGCTAAAAGATTAGTTCTTACAGAAGTTGATGCTGAGTGTAAAACAGCCGATACTTATTTTCCTCAATTTGATAAGAATGAATGGAATAGAAAAGTATTAGCTAAAAATAGTGATAATGGTATTAATTATGAACATGTCGAATATATAAAAAAATAGTGATTTAAAATAGTAGCAAGATTTTTTGCTACTATTTTAAATGTTATCTAATGTGATTAGTAACACCCTGTCGTTGCATTTTTTATAAACTTTTAATAAAACTATTGCATTTTTTATTAATATAGGTTATAATAAATGGTGATTTGCGTTGAAGTAAGATGTGGCTACTCTTTGAAGTAGGGAACTCTTATGGAGCATGTCTGATTTAAAATCGGGCGGCAAGTATGTAAAACGTGTATTTGCCAAGGAAAATTATCTTTCTTGGTTTTAATATATGTAAAAAAGAAACACACGGGGTAGTGTAAAACTTGCAACACCGAAAAATATAGAAAAGGAGTGTTTTACATATGGCAAAAGAACAAACTAAAAAAATGAGAATAAGACTTAAAGCTTATGATCATGTGGTGCTAGAACAAGCAGCATCTAAAATTGTTGAAGTGGCAAAGAAAACTGGTTCAGAAGTTTCTGGCCCTATACCATTACCAACAGAAAAAGAAATCATAACAATATTACGTTCTCCACATAAACATAAAGATTCAAGAGAACAATTTGAAATGAGAACTCATAAAAGAGTTATTGATGTTATATCACCAAATCAAGCAACAGTTGATGCTTTGATGTCAATTGATATGCCAGCAGGTGTTAATATCGAAGTAAAAATATAATTAAACTAAAAATCTTTAGTAGCTATCCTAGTTATTAGGCTATGGCATACCCTATACTAGAAATTTTATTTAAGGTGCAATAAAATATATTTGCATTTTAAGAGTTTAAATTAGCAAAATTTTAATTTAAGGGAGGAAAGAAAATGGTAAAGGAAATTTACGGTAGAAAAATTGGAATGACTCAAATATTCTCTGAAGATGGAATCGCAATACCAGTTACAGTAATTGAAGCAAAACCTTTAACAGTTGTATCGAAGAAAACAGTTGATAAAGAAGGATATAATGCAATTGTTGTTAGCTTTGGAGAAATAAAAGAGAAAAACGCAAACAAACCTATGAAGGGCGTATTTGCAAAATCTAAAACAGAAATTCAAAAATATTTAAGAGAAATCAAAGTTGAAAATGTTGATGAATATGAGATTGGAAGTAAAATAACCGTTGATACTTTTGATACTAACGATAGAGTTGATATTCAAGGTATATCAAAAGGAAAAGGATTTCAAGGTAATATAAAAAGACATGGACAACACAGAGGTCCAATGGCACATGGTTCTATGTATCATAGAAGACCAGGTTCTATGGGAGCTACATCAACACCAGGTAGAGTATTTAAAGGTAAAAAACTTCCAGGACATATGGGAAGTAGAGTATCAACAATATTAAACTTAGATGTTGTAAAAGTTGATTTAGATAAAAATGTAATTTTAGTAAAAGGTTCAATACCAGGAGCTAAAAATTCAATAGTAAAAATAAGAAAAACAGTAAAATAGAGTGAGAGGAGGAAAAAGAATGCTTAAAGTAGATGTTTTAAATATAGAAGGTAAAAAAGTAAAAGACATTGAACTTCAAGAATCAGTATTTGGTGTAGATGTTAACGATATTGCAGTTCATTCAGCATTAGTTAATTATTTAGCTAATCAAAGACAAGGTACACAATCTACAAAAACAAGAGCTGAAGTTCGTGGTGGTGGAAGAAAGCCATGGAGACAAAAAGGAACTGGTAGAGCAAGACAAGGAAGCATTAGAGCACCACAATGGATAAAGGGTGGTATAGCACTTGGACCAAAACCAAGATCATATAAATATGCAATACCTAAAAAAATGAGACAATTAGCTTTAAAATCTGTTCTTACATCAAAAGTTCAAGAAGGAAATTTAGTAGTTGTTGATAAAATCGAGTTAGATAACATCAAGACTAAAGAAATGGTAAAAATCCTAAACAATTTAAATGTTAAAAAAGCTTTAGTGATGTTAGAAGAAAAGAATTTAAATGTTCAAGCATCAAGTAGAAATATTGAAAATGTAAAAACAACTTTAGTTAATACTATAAATATATTTGATTTATTAAAATATGATTCATTAGTTATAACTGAAGAAGCAATTAAGAAAATTGAGGAGGTGTACGCTTAATGAAACATGCAGAGGATATAATAATAAAACCTATAATAACTGAAAAAAGTTATGAAGGTGTTGCAGAAGGCAAATATACTTTTGAAGTAGCTATTAATTCTACAAAATTTGAAATTAAAAATGCAGTTGAAGAATTATTTAATGTAAAAGTATTAAAAGTAAACACTATGAGATATGATGGAAAAAATAAAAGAGTTGGAGTGCACCTTGGAAAAACAAAAGCTTGGAAAAAAGCTATTGTACAAATTGATACAAATCCAGCTGATGAAAAATATTTATCTAAAGGTGGAAAAGAAGTTAAATCAAACAGAAAATATAAAACTGAAATAGAAGAGATTAGTTCAGTTTTCACAGCAAACTAATTTTAAATTGTTAAAGTTAGTATAAGAATTTAGGAGGAATAAAAAATGGGAATAAAATCATTTAAACCTGTTACTCCATCACTTAGAAATATGACTGTTTTAACTAACGAAGAAATTACTAAAAAGGAGCCAGAGAAAAAACTTCTTACAACATTAAAGAAAAATGCTGGAAGAAATAATACTGGTAAAATAACAGTTAGACATCATGGCGGTGGAAATAGAAGAAAATATAGAATAATTGATTTTAAAAGAAATAAAGTGGATATGGAAGCTACTGTTATTGGTATTGAATACGATCCAAACAGAACAGCAAATATTGCTTTAATAGAATACGAAGATGGTGAAAGAGCATATATAATTGCACCACTTGGACTTACAGATGGAGATAAAGTTATATCTTCAGAGAAAGCAGATATAAAACCAGGCAATTGTATGCCAATAAATAGTATCCCTGTTGGTACATTAATATATAATATAGAATTACATAAAGGAAAAGGTGCTCAACTTGTAAGAAGTGCAGGTATGTCAGCACAATTAATGGCAAAAGAGGGAAAATATGCACATGTTAGAATGCCATCAGGTGAAATGAGACTTATATCTGTTGAGTGTAAAGCATGTATTGGTCAAGTTGGAAATCAAGATCAAGAAAATGTTAGCCTTGGTAAAGCTGGTAGAACTAGACATATGGGTATAAGACCTACAGTTCGTGGTAGTGTTATGAACCCTTGTGATCACCCACATGGTGGTGGTGAAGGTAAAGCTCCAGTAGGTCATTCAGGACCAAGAACTCCTTGGGGTAAACCAGCACTTGGATATAAGACAAGAAAAACAAATCATAGAACTGATAAGTATATTGTAAAAAGAAGAAATCAAAAATAATTAATATATGGAGGTAAAATAAATGTCAAGATCACTAAAAAAAGGACCTTATGTAGATGAAAGATTACTTGCAAAGGTTGAAAAGTTAAATGAACAAGATAAAAAAGAAGCCTTAAAAACTTGGTCAAGAGCATCTACTATATATCCTCAAATGATTGGTCATACTATAGCAGTACATGATGGAAGAAAACATGTTCCAGTATACATTACAGAAGAAATGGTTGGTCATAAATTAGGAGAATTTGCTCCTACAAGATTATTTAGAGGACATTCAGGAGATAAAAAAAGTAAAGTTGCAAATTAATAAACTATAAAAAAGGAGGAACTTTAAATGGAAGGAAATGAAGCAAGAGCTGAAGCGCGTTTTGTAAGAATAAGCGCAAGAAAAGTAAAGATTGTTATTGACCTAATTAGAGGTAAAAATGCTCAAGAAGCAATGGCAATATTAAAATATACAAATAAAGCTGCAGCACCTATTGTTGCCAAACTATTAAAATCAGCTATGGCAAATGCTGTAAACAATCATGAAATGGATGAAACAGCACTATATATTTCTGAAATATATGCAAATCAAGGACCTACAATGAAAAGAATTATGCCAAAAGCTAAAGGTAATGCAGAAAGAATAAGAAAAAGAACAAGTCATATAACAATTGTTTTAAAAGAAGCTTAAAATTGAAGGAGGAACTTTAAATGGGTCAAAAAGTTAGTCCACATGGACTTAGAGTCGGAATAATAAAAGATTGGTCATCAACTTGGTATTCTAATAAAAAAGAATTTTCAGACTATTTAGTAGAAGACTATAAAATACGTGGATATTTAAAGAAAACTTTAAAAACTTCTGGAATTGATAGAATAACAATTGCAAGAAAGGGAAATAAAGTTTTAGTTGATATTTACACAGCAAAGCCTGGTATGATAATAGGAAAAGGCGGAGCAGCTATAGAAGAATTAAAAGCAAAATTAAATAAAATGATAAAGAAAGATGTATCTTTAAATATAGTTGAAGTAAAAGACGTTGATATGTCTGCTCAATTAGTTGCAGAAAATATAGCAACACAACTTGAAAAGAGAATTTCATTTAGAAAAGCAATGAAATCTTCAATGCAAAAAACTATGAAAGCTGGAGCATTAGGAATAAAAACTGCTGTTTCTGGTCGTTTAGGTGGCGCAGAGATTGCAAGAACTGAACATTATAGCGAGGGAACAATTCCTTTACAAACACTAAGAGCAAATATCGATTATGGTTTTGCAGAAGCATTAACAACATATGGTATTATTGGTGTTAAAGTATGGATATATAAAGGAGACGTGTTACCTAGCAAAAAAGAAGTAAAAGAAGTAAAAGAAGTAAAAGGAGGTAACTAAAAATGTTGTCACCAAAAAGAACTAAATTTAGAAAAGTACAAAAAGGAAATATGAAGGGAAAAGCTACACGTGGAACACAAGTTACAGATGGAGAATTTGGTATTCAGTCATTAGAAGCAGCATGGATTACTGCAAATCAAATTGAATCTGTCAGAGTAACGCTATCTAGATATACAAAAAAAGTAGGAAAAACATGGATTAAAATATTCCCTGATAAGCCTATTACAAAGAAACCTGCTGAAACTCGTATGGGTTCTGGTAAAGGAAATCCTGAGTATTTCGTTGCAGTTGTAAAACCTGGAAGAGTATTATTTGAAATAGCTGGACTTCCAGAAGAAGTTGCAAAGGAAGCTTTAACAAAAGCAATGCATAAACTTCCTGTTAAATGTAAAATAGTAAGTAAAGCAGATGCTAACGTAGCAGTAGAAGAAGGGGGAGTGAACTAAATGAAATCTAGTAAAATAAATGATTATAACAATATGTCAGTAGAAGATTTACAAAAAGAATTAAAAGCTCTAAAAAATGAACTTTTTAAATTAAGATTTCAACATGCCCTAAATGGTCTTAAGAACCCTAAGCAAATCACTCTTGTTAAGAAAAACATTGCAAGAGTTAATACTGTTATAACTAAGAAAAGTGTAAATAACTAGTGTTAAGGAGGAATAAAGGCAGATGGAAAGAAATTTAAGAAAAACAAAGATAGGTAAAGTTGTTAGCAATAAAATGGATAAAACTATTGTTGTTAGCATTGACGATAAAGTAAAAAATCCACTTTATGGAAAAATTGTTAATAAAACTTTAAAAATAAAAGCTCACGATGAAAATAATGAATGTAACATTGGTGATATCGTTGAGGTAATGGAAACTAGACCATTAAGTAAAGATAAAAGATATAGACTAGTAAGAATTGTAGAAAAAGCTAAGTAATATTAAGTAATTGAAGGGAGGACTAATCCATGATACAACAACAAACATTGTTAAAAGTTGCTGATAACACAGGTGCTAAGGAATTAATGTGTATTAGAGTTCTTGGTGGACATCATAGAAAATGGGGAAACATTGGTGATGTAATAGTTGCTTCTGTTAAAAAAGCAACACCAGGTGGAACAGTAAAAAAAGGTGAAGTTGTAAAAGCGGTTATAGTTAGAAGTAAAAGAGGTCTAAGACGTGAAGATGGTTCATATATAAGATTTGATGAAAATGCGGCAGTTTTAATTAGAGATGATAAAACTCCAAGAGGCACACGTATTTTTGGGCCTGTAGCAAGAGAACTAAGAGATAATGACTACATGAAAATAATATCTCTAGCACCAGAAGTTCTTTAAAATTTCGGAGGTGAAAAGAAGTGATAGCAAAAATGAAATTAAAAAAAGGCGATATGGTTATAGTTAACACTGGTTCTGAAAAAGGTAAAAAAGGTCAAATACTTGCTGTATCACCAAAGACAGGTAAAGTACTTGTTAAAGGCATTAATGAAAGGACAAAACACGTTAAAGCAAGAAAACAAGGACAAGAATCAGGGATAATTAAAAGAGAATGCCCTATAGATGTTTCTAAAGTAAGTTTTTATTGCGATAAATGTGAAAAAGGTGTAAAACTTGGTATAAATGTAGCAGAAGATGGTACTAAAACTAGATTTTGCAAAAAATGTCAAGAAGTAAAGTAAGGAGGGGAAAATAGATGAACCTTAAAGAAAGATATAAAGCTGAGATTGTACCAGCATTAATGAAGAAGTTTGAATATAAATCAGTAATGCAAGTTCCAAAGCTAGAGAAGATTGTTATAAATATGGGAGTATCTGATGTAAAGGATAACTCAAAAGCTTTAGAAAATGCAATGAATGATTTAACAATAATTTCTGGTCAAAAGCCAGTGGTTACCAAAGCTAAAAAATCAATTGCAGCATTTAAAGTAAGACAAGGAATGGATCTTGGATGTAAAGTAACATTAAGATCTGATAAAATGTATGAATTTGCTACAAAATTCTTTAATGTAGCACTTCCTCGTGTAAGAGACTTTAAAGGAGTTAATCCTAATTCTTTTGATTCAAGAGGAAATTATTCAATGGGTGTTAAAGAACAATTGATTTTCCCAGAAATTGAGTATGATAAAATAGATAAAATTAGAGGAATGGATATTATTTTTGTAACAACAGCAAAAACTGATGAGGAAGCAAAAGCATTACTTGAAATGTTAGGCTTACCATTCGCTGAAAAGGGGGATAAATAATCATGGCAAAAAAATCTATGATTGCTAAGCAAAAAAGAGAACCTAAATTTAGCACAAGATATTATAACAGATGTAAGATTTGTGGTAGACCACATGCATACATGAGAAAATATGGAATATGCCGTATATGCTTTAGGAACCTAGCATATAAGGGAGAAATACCAGGAGTTAAAAAGGCAAGCTGGTAAAAAGGAGGTAAGAATTAATGAATACAACAGATCCAATTGCAGATATGTTAACAAGAATAAGAAATGCTAATAGTCAAAGACATGCAACAGTTGATGTTCCTTATTCTAAAGTAAAAAAAGCAATCGCTGATATTTTAGTTTCAGAAGGTTTTGTTGAATCTTTAGAAGTAATTGAAGATACACATAAAACTATAAGAATTAAATTAAAATATCAAGGAAAGACTAGAGTATTACAAGGATTAAAGAGAATCAGTAAACCAGGTCTTAGAATATATGCAAATGTTGAAGAATTACCTAGAGTTTTAAATGGTTTAGGTATAGCTATAATTTCTACTTCTAAAGGTATAATGACTGATAAAGAGGCAAGAAAACAAAATGTAGCTGGAGAAGTGTTAGCATATATTTGGTAATAATAGAGATTATAAAAAAGGAGGGAATATCAAATGTCAAGAATAGGAAAAAGTCCTATTGTAGTACCACAAGGTGTAGATGTAACAATAGATGGCTCTAAAGTTACAGTTAAGGGCCCAAAAGGTACACTTACTCAAGAATTTTTATCTGTAGTAAATATTGCTTTAGAAGATTCAAAAATTGTTGTTACTGTATCTGATGAAAAATATGGCAACATCCATGGCTTAACAAGAACTTTAATAAATAACATGATTATTGGAGTAACAAATGGATTTGAAAAAGCATTAGAAATAAATGGAATAGGATATAAAGCACAAAAACAAGGTAAGAAATTAGTTATGAATTTAGGATATTCACATACAGTTGATGTTGAAGAACCAGAAGGAATAACTATAGAAGTTCCAAACCCAAACTCTATAATTGTAAAAGGAATTGATAAACAATTAGTTGGCCAAACTGCAGCTAATATTAGAGAATATAAATTACCAGAGCCATATAAGGGTAAAGGAATTAAATATGTTAATGAAAGAATTAAGAGAAAAGAAGGAAAAGCCGGCGCTAAAAAATAATCCTATAAGATAAGGAGGGAATTTTAATGGTAAAGCAAGTAAACAGAAAAGAAGTAAGGGCTAAAGTACAAAAAAGAGTAAGAGCTAAAGTTAAAGGAACTGAAAGTAGACCAAGACTTTGTGTTTATAGAAGCTTAAAAAATATATCAGCTCAAATTATTGATGATGATAAACAAATAACTATTGTATCAGCTTCTACTTTAGATAAAGAAGTTAATACAAAGGCATCAAATATAAAAGCTGCAACAGAAGTCGGAACGCTTATTGCTAAAAGAGCAATAGAAAAAAATATTAAATCTGTAGTCTTTGACAGAAATGGTTATATATATCATGGAAAAGTTAAAGCATTAGCAGATGCAGCAAGAGAAGCTGGATTAGAATTTTAATGGAAAAGGAGAAAACAAAAATGACTGAAACAAAACAAGAATTAAAAGAAAAAGTCGTTAATGTTAGTAGAGTAGCTAAGGTTGTAAAAGGTGGTAGAACTTTTAGATTTAGTGCGTTAGTTGTTGTTGGTGATGAAGCTGGACATATTGGTGTAGGTACAGGAAAATCTGCAGAAGTTCCAGAGGCTATAAAAAAGGCAACTGATGAAGCTAAGAAGAATTTAATAGAAGTTTCACTTGTAAATGAAACTTTACCACATGAAATTATAACAAATTTTGGATCATCTAAAGTAATACTTAAACCAGCCGTTGAAGGTACAGGTATTATTGCAGGTGGTGCTGTAAGACCAGTACTAGAACTTGCAGGTGTAAAAAATGTTACAGCTAAAACTTTAGGTTCTCGTAATAGCAAAAACGTTGTTTATGCTACAATTAAAGCTTTAAAAGCAATGAGAACTCCAGAAGAAGTTGCAAACCTTAGAGGAAAGACTGTAAAAGAAATATTTAACTAATATTACTAAAATATATTTTTTTAAGAGAGGAGGAGCTTTCATTATGAAGATGCATGAATTAGGACCAGCTTATGGTGCTACAAAAACTAGAATAAGAGTTGGTAGAGGAACTGGTTCAGGTCTTGGAAAAACAGCTGGTAAAGGTCATAAAGGACAAAAAGCAAGAACTGGTGGTAGCATAAGAAGAGGTTTTGAAGGTGGACAAACACCTTTGTATAGAAGAATACCAAAACGTGGATTTAATAACCATTTTGCAAAAGAATATGCAATAATAAATGTAAGTGATTTAGAGCAATTTGAAAATGATACTGTTGTAAATGTAGAACTTTTACTTTCAGAAGGTATTATTAAGAAAGAATTAGATGGTTTAAAAGTTTTAGGTAATGGTAATTTAACAAAAAAACTTACAGTAGTAGCTGCCAAATTCTCAAAATCAGCAGAAGAAAAAATTCAAACTGCAGGTGGAAAGATTGAGGTGAAGTAGTATGCTACAAACTATAAAGGATATCTTTTCTGTAAAGGATATACGTAAAAAGATAATTTTTACAGTATTTATAATACTACTTTATAGACTTGGAACATTTATAACAATTCCAGGAATTGATAAGTTAACTGTAATGGAACAATTAAGTTCTAGTTCAAATGGATTAACAGGTATGGTAAATTTAATATCTGGAGGTGCATTTAGTAGGCTTTCAATATTTGCTATGACTATTGGACCATATATTACAGCATCTATTGTATTAAATTTACTACAAGTAGTAATACCAAGTTTAGAAAGGCTTTCAAAAGAAGGCGAAGAAGGAAGAAAGAAACTTGCAAAATATACTAAGTATTTAACTCTTGCATTTGGAGTTATAGAGGGATTAGGATTATATTTAACATATAAAGCCTATCTTTTACCAAGTTTAAAATATGGTGCTGGAGCTGTTATGGGAGCTATATTATTTATTGGATCATTGGTTGCAGGTACTGCACTTCTTACTTGGCTTGGCGATAAGATTACTGAGTATGGTATAGGAAATGGTATATCAATGATAGTATTTATTGGTATAGTTTCTGGAATACCAGGTGGAGCATCAACTTTATTTAATTTTGCAAAGGGAGGTATTACAAATACACTTATTGTAGTGGCTATAATACTTGCTATGATTATTGTTATAGCTTGTGTAATTTTTGTTCAACAAGCAGAACGTAAAATACCTGTAAATTATGCAAAAAGAGTTGTAGGAAGAAAGATGTATGGTGGACAAAACACACATATCCCTATTAAAGTTGCAATGGCTGGCGTTATGCCTATCATTTTTGCAATGTCATTTATGATGTTTCCAAGTACAATAATAAATTTATGTACAAAGGGTAATCCAACAGGATTTTGGGGAGTTGTAAATAATATATTCTCTGTTTCTAGTGGTAGTGCGTGGTATTATTTGGTCGCATATGCTGTTATTTATATGTTACTTATAATAGCATTTACTTTTGTATATACAATGTTTATTGTAAATCCTGTAGAGATATCAAATCAATTGAAGAAAAATGGTGGATTTATTCCAGGTATTAGAGCTGGTAAAAATACATCTGATTATATCTCAAAAGTATTAAAATATATTACAGCTGTTGGAGCGGTATTTTTGGCTCTTATTGCTGTATTACCAATACTTCTTCAAAGTGTAACGCCAATGTCTATAACATTTGGTGGAACATCAATACTTATCGTAGTAAGTGTTGCACTTGAAGTATTAAAGAATCTTGAAACACAAATGGTTAGCAGACATTATACAGGTTTTTTAAATTAATAAATATATATTAATATCTAATATAACAAAAATGTTTTATTAGATATTTTTTTTATATTATATGAATTAAAGTGCATATGTATTTTCAATGATTTTTATTAATATAGATTACAATAACTGGACTTTTTTACAGCCCCTACTTAAATGACTTAGAACTTCAAAAGGTTCTTGAACACCACTCAATATATTTATACTATATTTTTCATCTTCAACTGTAAAACTCGGGAATTTTTCCTTAATTTTTTGTTAATTTTTTTTACAAATTAATATAAAAAATGTTGATTTTTTGTATAAAGAGTAGTATAATAATTATGACATGATG
>CAYSKD010000005.1:0-13967 GCA_964431665.1 uncultured Clostridium sp. | reverse complement strand
AACAAAAGATAAAATTAAACCTAAATATGTTAGGAGTGAAAAAATGGAATTTAAACATACATCAGTACTTCTTAATGAAAGTATAAAAAACTTAAATATAAAGAAAAATGGAATATATGTAGATGGCACTTTGGGTGGTGGTGGCCATTCATCTGAAATATTAAAATCACTTAATAATTCAGGCAAATTAATTTGTATTGATAGAGACATGGACGCAATAAATGTATGTATAAAAAAATTTGAAAATTTTAAAAATGTAATTTTTGTTCATGATAACCACGCTAACATAAAAGAAATATTAGAAAAAATAAATGTGCCATTAGTAAATGGTATATTACTTGATCTAGGTGTGTCTTCATATCAATTAGATGAAGCATCACGTGGCTTTAGCTATACAAAAGATGCTTTGCTTGATATGCGAATGAATAAGGAAGACAAAATTAGTGCCTGGGATATAGTAAATAAATATAGTGAAGAAAAATTAACAAATATATTTAGAGAATATGGTCAAGAGCGATACGCAAGCAAAATAGCTAAAAATATTTGTTCTTATAGATTAAATAAAAGTATTGATACAACTTTTGAATTAGTAGATTTAATAAAAAATGCAGTACCAAAAAAAGCATTAAATGAAAAGCAACATCCAGCAAAAAGGGTTTTTCAAGCCATTAGAATAGAAGTAAATCAAGAATTAACTAAATTAGAGCAAGCAGTAGAAGATTCAATAAAAAGTTTAAATGATAAAGGAAGAATTGCTATTATAACATTTCATTCTTTAGAAGATAGAATAGTAAAGAAGACATTTGAAAGATTAGAAGGTAGATGTACATGTCCAAAAGATTTTCCAATATGTACTTGTGGTTATAAATCATATGGTAAAATAATAACCAAAAAACCAATTATACCTTCAGATGAAGAAGTTATGAATAATCCTAGAGCAAGAAGTGCAAAACTTAGAGTCTTTGAAAGAATATGTAATTAATGGCAAAAAATGTAGAAATATCTATTATTAGGCAAAAAAAGAGGTGAAAATTTAATGCCAGCTAGAAAGCTATATGATGATTATTATGAATCTGGTAGTACTGCTAGAAAAAGACAGAATAGTATTGAAAAAAGTATAAATAATAACAGAAAAACAGGGAAAAATAAAATAGCAAGAAAAAATGCTGTTAAGAAAAAGAGAAATCTATCAATGGTTGCTTTTATATTAACAGGATTTGTAATGGCAATGGTAGTAACTTATCGTTTTAATATCATAAGTGAAAAAAATTTAGAAGCGCAAAATTTAAAGGATGAACTTAGTAATGTAGAGGCTTCGCTTTTAATTTCACAAATAGATGTTGAACAAAGTACAGATTTAAATGAAATAGAAGCATATGCTAAACAAAAGCTTGGTATGCAAAAGCCTGATAAGAATCAAACTATATATATTGATACTACAAATACTACATCAACAGTAGAAGTTGATGAAAATACAAATTTTATTAGTTCATTAATTGAGTCTATTAAGGACTTTATAAATAAGATATTTTAAAAAAGAGGAATAACCAAGACGAATTATAAGTATTATTTAGTATAACTTTAATTTTGTCTTGGTTTTATTGTTAGTATATGATATAATTTATTTAAAGTATAATAAAATAATAAGAGGTGAAAAAATTTGGCATATATGTCTTTAAAAAATCAAAAAAGAATAATAAAGATGCTTTGTGGTTGTATAATTCTTGCCATTATACTATTTATACGACTTATATATATACAAATAATAAAATCTGACCATTATACACAAATGGCATATGAGCAGCAAACTAGAGAAAGAACAGTTGCAGCTAAAAGAGGGACTATATATGATACAACAGGAACTAAGGTGTTAGCACAAAGTATTTCTGTAAATGTTGTAAGTGTAGTGCCAAATAGTATAGATAAGGAAGACAAAGATGCTGTTGCAACTAAGCTTGCTGAAATATTAGAACTAAATAAAGATGATGTGCTAAAAAAATTAAACAAAAATTCATCTAGTGAAACGATTGCAAGTAAAGTAGATTCAGAAAAAGCAAATTTAGTATTAGAGTATATAAATGAAGAAGAAATATCAGGCGTTAGGGTAGATGAAGATACAAAGAGAGTATATCCATATACAGAACTTTTAGCACAGGTACTAGGATTTGTTGGAACAGATAATCAAGGCTTGGCAGGAGTTGAGGCATATTATGATGATGAATTATCTGGAATTCCAGGAAAAATTGTAGGAAGCACTGATGGAAAAGGAAGGGAGACCCCTTTTACTAATGAACAATATATTGCACCAGTTGATGGAAATGATATAGTGCTTACTATTGATGCTACAATTCAACAGATAGTTGAGAAATATTTAAGTAAAGCAGTAGAGGAAAATGATGCAGAGTATGGTATGGCAGTAGTCTTAAGACCATCTACTGGTGAAGTATTAGCAATGTCTACAATGCCTACTTTTGATCCAAATGAACCATTTACTCCATATACAGATGAATTAAAGGCAAAATGGGACACTTTATCAACAGAAGAAAAAAGCACTGAACTAAATCAAATGTGGAGAAATAGGGTTATATCTGATACTCAAGAGCCTGGTTCTACATTTAAAATAGTTACAGCAACTGCGGCTTTGGAAGAAAATGTTACAACTTTAGATGCACCGGGCCAATTTAATTGTTCGGGAAGTATGAAATTTGGTACTTGGACAATAAAATGTTGGCGTTATCCAAACAATCATGGAAGTGAATCATTAAGAGAAGGAATAATGAATTCTTGTAACCCTGTATTTATGCAAGTTGGTCAAAGAATAGGAATTGATACATATTGTAAATATATATCAGCATTTAATTTAGATTCAAAAACAGGTATTGACTTACCAGGAGAAGCTGCAGGTATAATGCATGATCCAGAAACAATGACTGAAATTGATCTTGCAACTACAGCTTTTGGTCAAACAATACAAATAACTACGCTACAAACTGCAGTAAATTATGCAGCAGTGGCAAATGGCGGATATTTAATACAGCCATATGTCGTAAAGGAAATAAAAAGTGGTAGCGGAAATTATGAAAAAATTACAGAGTCAAAAGTATTAAAGCAAATAATGTCAAAATCTACTGCTGATGATTTGTTAAGTGCACTTGAAAGCACTGTAACAGATGGAACAGCAAAATCTGGAGCTGTCAGAGGATATAGGGTCGCAGGAAAAACAGCAACTGGTGAAAATGGAAGAGGCGATAATTTAAAATATTTAGCAGGTTATGCGGGAATTGCTCCAGTAAGTTCACCAGAACTTGTAGTTGTTGTAAATCTATATGATCCTAAAGGTCCATCAGGTCACGGTGGTGCGACACTTTGTGGACCAGTAGTAGGTTCAATACTTGATGAATCTTTAAGATATTTAAATGTACCAACTGATTATACTTTGGAAGAAAATAGTATAAAAGAAAAAGTAATTCCAAATTTGGTTGGAATTACAGTGTCAGAAGCTAAGAGCTTGCTTGAAGAACAAGGATTTAATATAGCATCAGATGTTGATTTAGCAGATGATAATATTATAAAAGACCAAATTCCAAAAGCTGGTGCATCTTTAATGGAAGATTCAACAGTTAGAGTATATATTGATGATAATGAAAAGCAAACAGTTGCTGTGCCAGATGTTAGAAATAAAACGGCTGAAGTAGCAACAAAGATGTTTAAAAATGCTGGACTTAATGTTAGAATAGTAGGTTCTGGTTATGTGTTAACCCAAGACCCTAGCCCAGAAAGCGTTATTGAAAAGGGCTCTATTGTAACAATAAAATGTGTAGATACAACAGATTTACCTTAATTAAAATGTATAAAGAGGTAATTAAAGTTGAGGTAAAAATTTATATTTACAAATATTTAAAGTATGATATAATTATTATATAGTTATTATGAAGTTGAGGAGGCAAAAATATGCTTTTGCAATATTTAATTGAAGATATAGAAGATAAAGAAGTTAAAGGAAGTACGAATATTGACATAGGAAAAATAGAGTACGATTCTAGTAAGATACAACAAAACGATGTATTTGTAGCTATAAAAGGTTATGAATTTGATGGAAATGATTTTTTAGAAGACGTTATTTTAAAGGGCGCTATTTGTATGGTGATAGAAGAAGGAACAGACATTACTGCTTTAGAGAGTAAGATAGAAGAAAATAATATCACATTAATATACGTTAAATCAACAAGACGTGCGCTTGCAGTAATGTCAGCAACATATTATGATTTTCCAGCCAAAAAATTAAAGATAATTGGAATAACTGGAACTAAAGGAAAAACTACTACTGCATATATGATAAGGGACATATTACTTGCATCAGGTAAAAAAACAGGAATGATTGGAACAATATATAACACATATGGTGATGTACAAATAGAATCAACTAGAACTT
Organism: uncultured Clostridium sp.; assembly: GCA_964431665.1. Lineage (GTDB taxonomy): Bacteria > Bacillota > Clostridia > TANB77 > CAG-465 > CAG-465. The sequence continues at coordinate 9,535 of CAYSKD010000005.1, read as the reverse complement.
CACCTGAATCATTAGATTTGCAAAAACTATTAAAAGATATGGTGGATGCTGATATGGAGTTTGTAGTTATGGAAGTCTCATCTCATGCTCTTGCTTTAGATAGAGTATATAAAATAAGATTTGCTGTTGGAGTATTTACTAATTTATCTGAAGAACATTTAGACTTTCATAAAACAATGCAAGATTATTTGCTTGCTAAAGCTAAACTCTTTGAAATGTCTGATTTTGGAATTATTAATGGAGATGATATCTATGCTCCAAGACTTAAGAAAATGATTCCTTGTAAAATGGCCACTTATGGATTAGATAATGAAGTAAGTTTAACAGCTACAGATATTAGAATAAATGCTGATAATGTAGAATTTAAAATGTATATAAACAAAATGCTTGAGACAATACATATAAATATCCCTGGTAGATTTACAGTATATAATTCCCTTGCAGCAATTGCTGTTTGTAGTTTATTTAATGCTCAAATGGATGCAATTTTACTTGCTTTAGCAAACGTAAAGGTACCAGGAAGAAGTGAAATTGTTCAAACTGGTAAATCATTTACTGTAATGATAGATTATGCTCATACACCTTCAAGTCTAGAAGCTATACTTACAGCAGTAAAAAAACATGCAAAAGCTAGAGTAATTTGTGTGTTTGGATGTGGCGGAAATAGGGATACTATAAAAAGAGCTATGATGGGCGAGATTGCCGGAAGAATAGCTGATTTTACAGTTATTACCACTGATAACCCAAGAAATGAGGACCCTCTAAAAATAATGAAAGATATTGAAGAAGGAATGAAAAAAACAAGAGGTCTATATAAAATTATAGAAAATAGACGTGAGGCTATTAAGTTTGCTATGAGAATTGCATGGAAAAACGACATTATAATTTTAGCAGGCAAAGGTCATGAGACTTATCAAATATTAAAAAATAACAAAAAGATAAAATTTGATGAAAGAGAAATTGTAAAATCAATTGCAGAAAAAATGGAAGAAAAAAATATGTAACTACTAAGTGTGGAAAGGAAGAAAAATATGAATATACAGATGCTTAACTTGATAATTTCTTTTGTATTAACACTAATACTTGGATTTATTATTGTACCTCGCCTAAAAAGATTAAAGGTAGGTCAAATTGTAAGAGATGATGGACCAAAGTCACATTTAAAAAAGAATGGTACCCCTACTATGGGAGGTATAATAATACTTATTGTCATGACATTAATACTTGGATATTATGCTATAACTACTTACCACGAATTAATTATTGCTATTGTTGCAATACTTGGATTTGGCATAGTAGGTTTTATAGATGATTACAAAAAACTTATAAAGAAGGATACTAAAGGACTTTCACCAATGAAAAAGATGATTGGATTATTTTTAGTAACAGCTTTGTTTATAATACTATATTTAAATGTATTCTATCTTGGAACAGATATAATAGTACCTTTTGTAAATCAACCCATTGCTTTATCTGTTGGAGTTTTTGTAATATTTACAGCATTTATTTTACTTGGTAGTGCTAATGCAGTAAATTTAACAGATGGACTTGATGGCTTGGCTGCAGGTGTTGTTGCTATAATAATGACATTTTTTACAGTAATAGCCATTAAAGATAATAATGAAGAAATGATAATACTTGGAAGTGTATGTGTTGGAACTTGTTTAGGATTTTTAATATTTAATTTATATCCAGCCCATGTATTTATGGGAGATACTGGTTCTTTAGCATTAGGTGGAGCTGTTGCATCTATTGCTGTAATAACTAAGATGCCACTTTATCTTGCTATAGTTGCATTAGTTTGCATAATAGATACATTATCCGTAGTAATACAAGTAATATATTTTAAAATAACAAATGGAAAAAGACTATTTAAAATGGCTCCTTTTCATCATCATTTAGAATTAAGTGGTATTAAAGAGACAATAGTTGTTTTAATATTTTGGATAGTTACAGCTTTTTGCTGTTTACTTGCTTATTTTGTTTAAGAGAGGAATAATATGAATAAAATTAAAGTTATGGGTAATCAAAAAAATAGTATGGATTTTAGTATGTTAATTACTATAATACTTCTTTTATGTTTGGGACTTATTATGGTTTCTTCTGCTAGTTCATATTATGCATTAAGTACTTTTGGAGATAGTAATTACCTTTTAACTAGACAGTTATTTTTTGCACTTGCAGGAATAGTTGCAATGTTTGCAATATCAAGAATTAATTATAGAATATTTTTAAAATGGAGTTATCTATTTTATATTATATCACTTATTTTGTTAATTTTAGTTTTAACACCACTTGGTATTACTGTAAATGGAGCTACAAGATGGCTTGGCTTTGGCTCTGATTCTGGTTCTTCTTTTAGGTTTCAACCATCAGAAATCATGAAAATAGCTCTTGTTATGGCAACATCTGCGTATATAGCAATTAATTACAAAAAGATGAATAATATAAAAGGGTACATTGTACCATTCATATTACTTGCACTTGTTATTATAGTAATGTTTTTACAAAAACATATGAGTGGAACTTTAGTTATGATGATTGCGTCTGCATCTATTATATTTTCAAGTGGAGTAAAGATTAAAGTTAAGTATATTATAGCCATAGCACTTGTTTTAATACTTGCAGTTGCCGCTTTTATTATAGCAGAGCCATTTAGAGTTCAAAGAATATTATCTTTTATGAATCCAGAAGAAGATATAACAGGAGGAAATTGGCAAGCGGCTCAAAGCTTGTATGCTATAGGTTCTGGTGGTATATTTGGCAGAGGGCTTGGTCAAAGTAGACAAAAATATTTGTGGCTTCCAGAAGCTCAAAACGACTTTATATTTTCTGTTTTAGGTGAAGAATTAGGACTTGTTGGAACTACATTTGTATTAGCTTTATTTACCTTTTTTATATATAGAGGATATAAAATATCTATAAGTTGTAAAGATATGTATGGCTCTCTTATGGCACTTGGTATAACGAGCGTATTTGCACTTCAAATAATAGTGAATATAGCAGTTGTAACATGTACGATGCCGGTAACTGGTATGCCACTTCCATTCTTTAGTTATGGCGGTACCGCTTTATTTATAAACCTATGTGCAATGGGGTTATTATTAAGTATATCTAGAAATTGTAAAAATTAAAGGAGAGAATTTTAATGAGAGTTGTATTTGCTTGTGCTGGAACAGGAGGACATATAAATCCAGCAATAGCTATAGCTAATATTATAAAGATAAATAGTCCACACTCTGAATTTTTATTTATTGGAACAGAAAGTGGCCTAGAAAATAAATTAGTTCAAAATGCCGGATACAATATAGAGCATATAAGAACTGGAAAAATTGTGCGCTCTTTTACTTTAAAAAATATTACAGCTCTTGTTAATGCATGTAAAGGAATAGGGGATGCAAAAGAAATATTAAAAAGATTTAATCCTGATCTTGTTATAGGAACGGGAGGTTATATTTGCGTACCCACAATGTTTGCTTGTAATGCTTTAAAAATTCCATATATTTTACATGAAAGTAATTCATATCCAGGTATATCTGTAAAATTGCTTTCTAAAAGAGCAGCTTGTGTCATGGTAGGATTTGAGGATGCAATTTCAAGGTTAAAAAATAGGCCAAATGTAGTGTATACAGGAACTCCAGCAAAATTTAATAAATATGATATTAAAAGACTTAATAAAGAACAATGTAAAGTAGATTTAGGAATTAATTCTTTAGATAAAAAAATTGTTTTAGTTACATGTGGTAGCCAAGGTGCTATGAGTATAAATAAAGTTGTACTTGAAATGGTAAAACAAAAAAGATTAGAGAATACTTTAATTATATTAGTCACTGGAGATAAGAATTACGATGAAATACTTGATATGAAAAATAATATACAAAAAGAATTAAATATTGACTTAGATAATTATTTAAAAATAGAAAAATTTATTTTTGATATGCAAAAGATGTATAAGGTAGCAGATTTATGCATAACAAGGTCTGGAGCTATGACAATAAATGAATTAAGTATTGCAGCTAAACCTTCTATTCTTATACCGCTTCCTTCTGCTGCAGAAAATCACCAGTATTATAATGCTAAAATACTTGAAAATATTGGAGCTGCAAAGATAATTGAACAGAAAGATTTAACTCCAAAAGTATTATTTGATAATATAGAAGAAGTGTTAAATTCAAATCTTGATAGAAAATCACAAAAAGCATCAGAACTAGTTATAGACGATGTTGAAGATAGAATATATAAATGTATTTTAAATGTATTAAAAAAGTAGGTGAAACACTTGAAAAGATTAGAATATAAAAAGACATCAAATACAAAGAGAAGAAGTGCAAGTGCTGCTAACACAAAAAAGAAAAAAAGCACAAGTGTAAAAAATAATATTGAACATGTAAAAAGTAAAAATGCTAAATATGACAATAAAAATAATTTAAATGAAAAAAAATCTATGAAAAATGATAGCTATAAAAATAGTAAGAAAATAAAAAAGAATAAGAAAAAAAATATCATTTTAGTTACTTGTATAATTATTACAGTATTAATATTAATTTGCTATTTAATATTTTCTTTATCTGCTTTTGATATAACAAATATAGAAGTATTGGGGACAAGCATTTATACAAGTGAAGAAGTAATAGAAAAATCAGATGTAAAAATAGGAAAAAATATTTTTTGGCAATGTTTAAATGGGATTTCTAGTGATATTAATAGTATGTCATATATAAAAAGTGCTAAAATAAAAATGCAACTTCCAGATAAAGTAACTATAGAAGTTACACAAAGGACATCAAAATATTTTTCTTTTGATAAAGATAAAAACAAGTATTATAGAATTGATGATGAAGGAGTAATTTTAGAAGAAGCTGATATAAAAGATAAATCAGTAGATGAAATTTTAGCTTATGGCTTTATATTTGATGATGAAGTAACATTTGCAACCAAGTTAAAAGATATTGATATAGAAAAAATAAAAGTATATGAAAATATTGAGGAAGAATTTAAAAAAAGCGGTATAAATGGAAGTATAACTAAGGTAAATTTTGAAAATTCCTTGACAACAATTACTATAAATGATAAACTTAATGTAGTATTACCAAATGATAACGATATAACATATAATATTAATTTTTTAAAACAGATTATTGCAAAAATTGGAGAAGATAGTGCAGGAGTAATTGATATGACTAAGTCAAATCCTACGTTTTCAAGTTTTTAGTAGAAGGGAGGATTAATAGTGAAAGAGGAAGAAATAAAAAAAGAAGAATTAAAAAGTGAAAACAAAAATGATAAAAAGAAAGCAAATAGTAAATTTTCAAAATCAGTTAAAAATATAGGTAAGAAAATTAATAAGTTTTGTAGTAAAAACTTAGTTCTTCCTTATACAATAATTGGTATTGCACTATTTTTCCTAAGCTTATTACTTGTTGCTCAAATGAAAAGTATGAGTGACTCTGAAAGCGTATTACAGGGAAAAAGAGAAACACAACTTGCTGATGAATTAGTAAATTTGCAAAGGGAATATAATGATTTAAAAGAACAATACAATAAAAATTTGGAAGTAGTTGAAGAGTATCAAACTAATTCTGCTACAAATAGTACTTTGATAAGTTCAATGAAATCACAAATAGAAAGCTTGTCTGCTTTAGCTGGTACAACTAATTTAAAGGGTGAAGGAATAATTATAACATTAAATGATGGAAGTAAATTATCAGATGAAGGTATAAGTGCTGATACATTAGTACATGATAGTGATATTTTAACTGTTGTTAATGAGTTAAAAGCTGCTGGTGCAGAAGCAATAAGTGTAAATGACCAGCGTATAATTGCCACATCTTCAATTAGATGTGTTGGTCCAGTTATACAAGTTAATTATCAAAAGGTTGCAGCACCCTTCGAGATAAAAGCTATAGGAAATGCACAATACTTAGAAAGTGCAATGACAATAAAAAATGGAGTCGTTGATTTGTTAAAAGAATATGGAGTAGATGTAAGTGTAACAAGACATACAGAGATAACTATACCTAAATATGAAGGAACTCTTACATTTAAGAATGCTACTTCATTAGAAGATTAAAAGGGAGGGCTGTATATGGTTGGCATAATCATTATTTTAATATTTATAATAGCTGGAATTTTTACAGGGTTAAATGTTGCAATACCATATTCATACTCTCAATATATTGCAGTTGCAATACTAGCATGCCTTGACTCTGTATTCGGTGCTTTTTCTGCTAATATAGAAAAGAAATTTAGCCTTACAATATTTCTAACTGGTTTTTTTGGAAATGCATTAATCGCTATATTTTTAGTATATATTGGCGAAAAATTAAATGTAGATATATATCTTGCAGTTGTTATTGTGTTTACAGGTAGATTACTAAATAACTTTACAGCAATAAGAAGAGATTTTGTTGGAAAGCTTGATAAAAAAATTAGTAATAAAAATACAAAGAAGATAAAAAAGGAAGAAACCACATTAAATAAGTAAAATATTAATTATACGTACAAAAGAAAAGAGGTGAGTAGTTTGAAAAAAGATAGAAAAAACTATGAGAAAAAGAAGACAAATATATATAACAATACTTTAGGTGCTATTGCTGGATTAATTTTAGTTTGGTGTATATTTTTATTCATACCAATGAATGATTTGGAGCAATCTATTAGTAATTTATTAAAGAATGTACCTATGAACATTGCAAACAGTGTCTTTTATTTATTAGTTGCTGCAATGGGAGCACTTGCATTTTCAGTAGGATTTTTTGGAATAAAGAGGCTACTTTATACTACAGATGACTTTATACATGATGAGATAAAAGATGATACAAAAAAAGAAGCAGAAGAAAAAGTGTAGATAAAATGAAAAACTTGATTTAAATTCCAAAGTTACTTAGAATTAAAAGAGAAGAGGTAAAATTAAAATACTTCTTCTTTTTTTGTTTTTAGTTATTAGTCAGCCATATATAATTTATATTTGCAAAAAAGTATAATAGTTTAGTTATATCAGCACTTGCATAATTTTCTAAAAGTTTTATTAATAAATATGTAACTTTTGTTATAAATTTCGTTCCAATAATATATGAAAAATTATTGTAATTATACAATTTATATGATAAAATGTATAAAAAAGATGCTAATAGAAATGGAGATAAAAAGTATTGATTAAAAAAATATATATAATTTATTAGGGGGAATATAGTGGTATGGAAGAAATGAATTCTTTAAAGGATATTATAAATATAAAATGTGATATGTATAAAGATAGAGTAGCATTTTTAGAGAAAAACGGTAAAGATCCTGAGTATCAAGAAATAAAGTATTCTCAAGTAAAGGAAGATGTTAATGCTTTAGGAACTATTATGTTAAAAAAACTTGGACTAAAGGATAAAAGAGTTGCAGTAATCGGAGAAAATAGTTATAAATGGTATGTAACATATATGGCTGTTGTATGTGGAGTAGGTATAATTGTTCCATTAGATAAGGAATTACCAGCAAATGAAATAAAAAATTTGTTAGATAGGGCTAAGGCTAATTGTATAGTATATTCAAGTAGAAAAAAGGAATTAATTGAAAGTATAAAAAATGAATTACCAAAAGATATGTTATACATAGAAATGGGAAAAGAAAAGACAGATTTTGAAAGTTATTCTTTTGATGAGCTTGTAAAAGAAGGAAGAAATTTAGTAGATACTGGAGATACAGATTACATTGATATAAAAATTGATAGGGAAGAATTTAAAATTTTGTTATTTACTTCTGGAACCACTGCTGCGGCAAAAGGTGTTATGTTAAATCATAGAAATATATGTGCTAATACAGTAGCGTGTTATGTGTTAGTACCGAAAATGCACGATTATACATATTTGTCAGTTCTTCCAATGCATCATACATATGAATTTTCTTTAGTATATATTTATGGAACAAGTTGTGGTGCAAAAATTGCAATTTGTGAAGGTTTAAAATACATACAAAAAAATATGAAAGAAGCAAAACCTGATTGCTTATTTGTAGTTCCTGCTTTAATAGAGAATATGAATAAAAAAATAGAAAAGAAAATACATGAATCTGGAAAAGAAAAGTTAATTAATACAGTTGGAAAAGTTACAGCAGGACTTAGTAAAATAGGATTAGATTTTAGAAGACAAGTTTTTAAACAAATTCACGAAAATTTTGGTGGCAACTTAAAGCACATATTTTGTGGCGCAGCTCCGATTGATAAAAGTTTAATAAAAAAGATGGAATCTTATGGCTTTATATTTTATCAAGGATATGGCATTACAGAGGCATCTCCATTAATTGCTGGTACTTCCTATGATAATAGAATAGCTGGTACTGTTGGAAAAGCAGTACATGGTGTAGAAATTAGAATTGACTTAAGCCAAAATACTGATGAAAATAGCAATGTTGGTGAAATAATTGCAAAAGGCGATAATATAATGATGGGATATTATGAAAATGAAGAAGAAACTAAAAAAGCTTTAAGAAAAGGTTGGTTTTATACAGGAGACATTGGCTATTTTGATTTGCAAGGTAATTTAGTTATTTCTGGTAGAAGTAAAAATGTTATTGTTACTTCAAATGGGAAAAATATATTTCCGGAGGAAATAGAATTTGAAATAAATAAAATACCTTTAGTAGAGGAATCAATGGTATATGGAAAGAAAGACCCTAAAAATAAAAATGAATTAATAGTATCTGCAATAGTTACTTTAGATGAACAATATATTGAAGATAAATATGCATCAGCTAGACCATCAGATAAAGAAATATATGATATCATATGGAATGAAATAAAGAAAATAAATAAAACTATGGTTTCATATAAAGCAGTAAAAGAATTAGATATAAAAAAGGATAAGTTTATTAAAACTACTACAATGAAGATAAAAAGATTTGAGGAATTAAAGAACAAAACAAAATAAAAAATCTCCAATTTTGTCTAATTTTGTCGAAAGACTAGTATACGACATTTTTTGTAGTATAATAATCTTAGGGTGATTTTATGTTTAGAAAAAACAAAATGAAAGGGCTACCACAAAAATATGATTATTATAAAGAAGTAAAAGACAAAACTGATAAGTTATCAGATAAAATATTTGGAAAGGATAATAATGAAATTTTAAAATTTAGATTGTATAATTTAGTGATTAATTTATGCAATCAAGTTATATACAATTATAATTACGTTATTAGTAAAGATGAGCTATATTTAATAGCAGATTATAATATAAATATAGATGATTTGTTAAAAGATTTTAAAGAAGACATTATTATTATGAAATACAAAATAAAAGATAAATAAAAGGAGTCCACCTAAATTAGGTGGACTTACTTTGAAAATAAAATTAAGTAAAAGTATTGACATCTTAGGTATAAAATAGTATAATTTAATTGTGATCAAGAGTACCATTAGCTCAGTTGGTAGAGCAGTTGCCTCTTAAGCAATTTGTCCAGGGTTCGAGTCCCTGATGGTGCACCAACGACGTTTCTGTTCGAACTTATTGCTATTCTTGGAAGAGTAAGCTGACGTAGAATAGCAATA
>CAYSKD010000004.1:0-14416 GCA_964431665.1 uncultured Clostridium sp. | reverse complement strand
TTATCACTTATTTTATTCTTATCTAATTCTTCAAATAATTTTTCAGAGTATATATTTGAAAAATTTATACATGATAATACCTCATTACCAATTTTGCTATTTAAAGCAACATTTTCTCCCTCGTCTTTTTTATTAATATTATCATTACTATTTATTTCTTCTTTTGTATCTTGATTTAAATTATCATCAGATTTTACATTTTCTTGTTCTAAATTTTGAGCTTTATTATCGTTCTTTTTATTTATAACAATATAACCAAAAACAATTGCTACGACAACAAAAAATATAATTAATACAATAGTTACTACCTTTTTATTCATTATTTTCCCCTCTTCTTTTCATTTATTATTGTTATATTCCACTTGTCATTACATCACAATAAACTTGTCCAAACGTTATATAGTCAGTTGGATTTTTTAATTCAAATGAAAATATTTTACTCATATTAGACATCAAACAATATCTTATTGCTACTACTGTAGATTTGGATAATTTTATATATCTTCTTTTATCTTGACCTATGCAGTTTAGACAATAGAAATTATTGCTTACATAATCGTAATAACATTCATCTTCATATAAATTTTTTAAACAACTAACACATTTATCAATCTTTGGTGAAAATCCCAAAAGTTGAAATAATTTTATTTTAAAAGTTGCCATTATAACCTTTATTTTTTCTTTATTATCAGTTTTGTCCATTACATATATTGTATTTAAAAATAACCTTAATATCTCGTTTGTATCTTGATTTTCATCCGTTACATTATTTATAATTCTTGTAAGTTCAAATATACTTTCTAATTTATCAAAATCCATTCTTAATTTATAAAATGTATTGATAACTTCAGCAGAATTAACATAGTAAAAGCTCTTAGATTTATATAGCACAAATTCGCTATATACTAGATACTGAGAACTTGCAAGTAAATGAGAATTAGTTTTTTTAGCTCCTCTTGCTATACATGAAATTTTACCCAAACTATCTGTAATAAGTGTTATTATTTTATCATTATCTTTATATGTTACTTCCTTTATTACTATCGCTTTTACCTTTATTAAGTCCACCAAAAACTTCCCCTTTTTCTTCTAATACTTCTTTAAAGTTATATATTTCCATTATCTTTTTATATTCTAAAAAGCTTTCAATATCTCCAGTTTTTACAAAATTATCCCATGCAATTTTTTCATACATAATAATCACCCTCTATTACTATCTTATGTACTTTATTTTAGCTTATACAAAAAAATTTGTTTATTTTTGACAAGTCACTTTATTTATATTTTGCTTTTTATATCTTTCAAATAATTTTCGCTTTTTTGCCAATTCTCTCTTACTTTAACCCAAAGTTTTAAATTAATTTTTGATCCAAGTGCCTCTTTTATATCTATGCAAGACTCAGATTTTATTTTCTTTAACATATTTCCATCTTTACCTATTATTATTCCTTTATGGGATTGCTTATTACATATTATAGTTGCCTCAATATCATATACATCGTTATTATTACTATTCTTTCTTTCTTTAAATTTTTCAACTTCAACTTTTATTCCATGTGGAACTTCTTCATCTAAATTATATAATGCTTTCTCTCTTATTATTTCTTCTACTAATTCTCTTTGGGTTAAATTAGTTATATCATCTTCTTGATATATCATTTCTCCTTCTGGTAGAAATTTTTCAATACTTTTTACTAATATATCAAGCCCATCATCTTCATATACTGATATTGGTATTATTTCAGAAAAAGTACCATTAACGCTTTTAAAATATTCATTGTACATTTGTATAATTTTTAGTATTTTTTCTTTTTCAATTTTATCAATTTTATTAATAGCAAGTATAACCTTAGTATTGGTTTTTGCTATATCTTGCATTATTTGCTCATTTGCATTATCTATTTTAGGTTTAATTGCGTCTACTAAATATATTATTACATCTACATTGACTAAAGCGTTTTTAACACCTTTCATCATATAGTCACCAAGTTTATGCTGCGGTGTGTGAATACCTGGTGTATCTATAAATATCATCTGAGATGTTTTTGTTGTTATTACTCCCTTTATATTAAACCTTGTGGTTTGTGGCTTTGGTGTTGTAATTGCAACTTTAAATCCAACTAATTTATTTACTAAAGTTGATTTTCCAGCATTAGGTTTACCAACAACTGTTATATATCCAGTCTTAAACATAATATTTCACCTCACAACACATTATATCACTTATATAAAAAAAACTCAATGATTGTTTAAGAAATAAAGTGCTTGATATCAATTTGAATAGTTACTATTAAGCTATGCTTATTAATAAAACTTTTTAAGAATTATATAAAACAAATATTAAACGATATTAAAGCAGTAACATATTTAATTTTTTTTCATATACTGCTATAACGAGGTGATACAAAATGGATAGATTATGTTTTACATTAACAATAAGACAAAGAAGGTGCCTAAATGGTATTCCACAAATAATAGACAATGTATACACTAATGTTGCAGTAAATAGTGTTATCCCTCTATCTTTAGGTTATTTTGTTACTTTTCTTGGAGGAAATAATAATAATGCTACTATACAAATATCTAATACAGATGAAATTCCAAATTTGATTTTTACTATTCCAAGTGGAGGATATAAAATATTTGATTTACCAGCTAGTAGCGCTAACTTAAGGGTATTTATAGGAGCGACAGCAATAGATTGCTGTAATACAGTGATTTGCTGTTCTAGTTAATAAAAAGGAGGAAAGACTAATGAACGGTTTTATTGTAAATATAACTATTGAAGACTGTGTTAGAGATAATTGTTGTAAGTCATGTAGACAAAAAAGTCTAAATATATCTAATACTAATCAGACTATTGCACTACAATGTGATTATATATTAAATGTTATTTCTGTTAATAATAGATCATTTACAGTTCTAATACAAAATGGTATACAAACAATTGTTAGGCATATTTTTACAACATTTGATACACAAATTTGCTTACCAAATAAATGTAAACATCATCTATTAACAATTAGTGGGACTATTACTCCAAGTGAAACGTAAAATTTTATGAATAATAACTATATTTGTGATAATGTTGGAAATAATATTGTACTATTTGGTGCATTAGTAGCAATAACGCTTGCAAAAGATTTAAGCCTAACTGAACAAGATATACTGGGAAACCTATTACAAGTAATAGCTCAAAATTTGCTCTCTATGTCGTCAATATCTAGTGATTGCCAAGAACTTTGTGAAAGTCAAAACAATAATAACGATAATAATAATAGTAATAATAATAGTAATAATAATAGTAATAACAACAATGATATAATTAATAACTCTAACAACTCTAATAACTCTAATAACTCATGTTCTATTTTTTAAAACTACATAATTTTAAAAAGAAAAAGTACAAGAAAATATAATAAATTCTTATACTTTTTTCTTTTATATAAGCATATTAGAAATAATTTATACATGCTATCTTTTAAAAGCATTAATTTGCTTTTTTGCATCTTTTTCTTTTAAAGATTGTCTTTTATCATATAGATTTTTGCCTGTACATAAACATATTTCAACTTTTACCCATCTTCTTGTAGTATATATTCTGCTAGGAATTAGGGTATATCCTCCTTGTTTTATACTATTATTTAATTTTAATATTTCTTTTTTATGAATAAGTAATTTTCTATTTCTTGTTGGCTCAACATTATTAATATTTCCCATATCATATGGCGCTATATACATATTTTTTAAAATTAATTCTGAATTTCTAATTAAAGCAAAAGAGTCTTTTAAATTTGCCTTGCCTTCTCTTATAGATTTTACCTCTGTTCCTTTTAACTCGATACCGCACTCTAATCTATCCTTTATATCATATTTAAAATTAATATCTCTATTTTTTATATTAACCCCTTTATATTTATTCTCTTTTTTTTCCAAGATTTATCACCTATCTTTATTTTTATCTAAAAATTTACATTTTGCAATATTTATTATACCACAAGCTGAACACTTTAAAGAACATTTTGGAGTAGTTATTCCTTTAATTGATTTTTCATATTCTCTTTTTAAGAAATCTTTGCTAACCCCATGCATTATATTGTCCCATGAAAACACAGTATCTAAAGTGTATTCTTTGTTAGCATAATCTTCTATTTTAATCTTAGCCTCATCAAATGCTTTATTCCAAGCATCAATATTTAGTTTTTCTTGCCATCCATCAAATCTTGCACCATTTTTAAAAGCGTTATATATAACGTCACCTATTCTTTCATCCCCACGAGATATTGCAGCTTCAAGCCTACTAGTAATAGGGTCATGCCAACTATACTTTATACATTTATTTACAAGATTCTCTTTTAAAAATTTTTGTTTTAACTCAATTTTATCAAGGGTATTTTGAGCACACCATTGAAATGGAGTATGTGGCTTAGGCACAAATGTTGAGGTAGCAACTGTAACATTACATTTACCATTTCTTTTTTCTTTTGGCATATCATAATATACATCAACTACTTTATTAGCAAGATTTACAATTTCTTCTAAGTCTTCATATGTTTCTGTTGGAAGTCCAATCATAAAATATAACTTAATACTGTTAAATCCATTTTCAAAAGCATACTTACACCCATTTAATATATCATCTTCTGTTATATTTTTATTTATTACATCTCTTAGCCTTTGTGAACCAGCCTCTGGAGCAAAAGTAATTGAATTCTTTCTAAAAGATGGCATTTTCTCTAGAATCTCTTTACTAACAGCATCAACTCTAACTGAAGGAAGACTAAGTGAGATTTTTTTGTTATCCATTAAATTAACTAACCCTTGTGTTAATTCAGTAAATTTGGGATAATCAATCGTACTTAATGAACATAAAGAAATCTCATTTAAGCCTGTATTTTTTACAGATTCTTTTGCTTGCTTTAGTAATACATCTACACTTTTTTCTCTTACAGGTCTATATATATATCCCGCTTGACAAAATCTACACCCTCTTGTACATCCTCTAAATATTTCTAGAGATATTCGATTTTGTACGATATCTGTATTAGGTACTACAAAACTAGTAGGAAATAAAGCATTATCCATGTCTTTTACAATAACTTTTTTTATTATATCATTTTTTGTATGTAAAGAAGGAATATATACACCTTGAATATCTTTTAAACTCTTTAAATATTCTATTTTAGGTAAGTTTTTTTCCTTCCATTCAATATATTTTTGAGTTACTATATCAATTAATTCTTCTCCATCTCCTAGCATAAATACATCAATAAATTTAGCCATTGTAGATGGATTACAAGCACTTGGTCCACCTGCAAATACAAATGGATGAGTTTCATCTCTATCATTTGAAAATACAGGTATATTTGCAAGGTCTAGCATATTTAACACATTAGTATAACTTAATTCATATTGTAAAGTAAATGCTACTATATCAAAATTATCAATACTATCTTTTGATTCTAAAGCGTAAAGTTTTTCCTTTTTATTTCTTAGTAGCTGCTCAAAATCAGGCCATGGTGCAAAAACCCTTTCGCACCATGTATCCTTTCTTTTATTTAAAACATTATATAGTATTTTCATTCCTAAATTTGACATTCCTATATCATATACATCAGGAAAGCAAAATGCAAATCTGCACTTTACTTCATCTTTATTTTTTATAATCTGATTATATTCTCCACCAACATACCTAGCTGGTTTTTCAATTTTTAGTAATTCTTGTCTAGTAATATTACAAAACATATATATTCCTCGCTTATCACTAACTTCCCCTTATTTCATTTGTTTCCTTTTTTTCTTTATATATTTTATTTACGTTTTTTACTACATCACATAATTTATCTAATTCTGTTTTTATACTATTTGTTAATGTCTTTGTTTCAATACAAATAGATGTATTATATAATTCTAAATTTTTTTCTAAAAAGTTTGGCAATTCCAAATATACATACTTTAAGTCAAATAATACATTTGCCTCAGTATATTTTGAAATAGTCGAAACTTTACTTTGAGTATCATTTAATAATAGATTTAAATTATCTATATAAAATGAATATTCTTTTGAAATTACTTCTTTATACTTATTTGCTAATTCATTTACCAACTCTTCTTTTTGTTCTTTTGACAATTCTTCTTCAACAATATTTGAAACTTCACCTTTATTTACAACTTCTTCTGGTAAATTTTCAAAAGTACCGTTTATAACATTTAAAATATTTTCACCAAGCACATTTTTTATTTTATCATCAACATATTCAATTGTCATATTCATATACTCAAGTGTTTGTTTAGAAGTTACATCATATAATATATTACTTTGGTCTACATCACTAGTATCTAGTATATTTTCTTCATCTTGATTATCAATATTTTTATCATCATCATTATCAATGTTACTATCTATGTTTTCTATTGAATTATCTATATATTTACTTATATCATCTTTTATTTTTATAATTTCAGTTCTATAGTTTATAAAGAAAGTCTCCAAATCAACATTTTCTAAGCATGTAACCTTATATTGTCCTACCTCTAATTCTAATTTATTTATACTATTTATTAAATCATTAACGTTTGTCTGAGTCTTTTCTAATTCATCATCTTCTATTAATACATTATTCAATATATTTTTAAAATTACATATGTTTTTACTATATTCTAGATATTGATTAATATAGTTTTGTAATGTTTCGTCATTATATTTTAACACATATATTAATGTTAAGTTCTCATCAATATTAGCTAATTTATTACTTAAATCATCTAATTTAGCTTTTAATTCATTAATTTTATCAGATTTTTCTTTTTTTATATATCCTGCATATATTTTGCTAATTTGAGTATCTAAAAAATCATTGACAGATTTTATTTGATTCATATATTCAGTTAATTTTAAAACAGCCGTATTTGCATCAGAAAGAGTAATATTTTCATCTAATTTTACATCTCTTGTTATAACTACTATAGATGCCACACTAAAACTTGGTACTTTTATACTATTGCTTTTTATTATATCCCTTATTGAATACCCTTTTGCAATATCAACTGCTGATACTTCACTTGTTATTTTTAACTTTTGATTAGCAATAGAGATAAGCCCAAACATAGGAGTGTCAATATTTAATCTTATTGCTGGGTAATTTTCATATTCATTTTTCTTTTTTATATTATTTAGTTTTTTATCCATATATGATAATTCTTGCCTTATAGCTTCAATGCAGTCTTGAATGTTTTTTAATACCTCTTCTTTTTGAATATCTACACTATCTACTTGTTCAGTATTATTTTCTTGATTTTCTACTTCACTTGCATAACTACTATTAAAACAAAATATACAAGCACATATAGCTAATAATGATATTATCATTAAAATATGAATTTTTTTCATAAGACACCTCAAAACACATCTAGATTATACCACGTAAAAAGCTATATGTAAAGAAAAAATTATAAAGTAACATTTAAGTTACATATTTATCCATTTATATAAATATTTTGTTACAAAATATTTATTCTTTGATGTCAATACTAATTTACACATACAAATAACTTTTTTATTATTACAATTAAAACTACATATATTATATACATTTTTTTGTAATAAAAATACAATTTCATTTTTTTGTATATACAAGAAAATTTTACAAATAATAAATTTAGGTGATTAAAATGAATTCAAATATAAATATGACAAAAGAAGAATACTCAAATTACGTAGATTCAAAAGCTAAAAAAAGTCCTATTGGTAAAAATTTATTATGGGCATTTATTGTTGGTGGATTTATATGTGTAATTGGTCAGCTTATAACAGATTTGTTTTTATCTTGGAATTTTTCAAAAGATGATGCAACTATGGTTTGCACAATTACTTTAATCTTTTTAGGAGCTTTTCTTACAGCCCTAAATTTGTATTCAATTATAGGGAAACATGCCGGTGCTGGCTCAATTGTACCAATTACAGGATTTTCAAATTCAGTAGTTGCTCCTGCAATAGAATTTAAGACTGAAGGATATGTTTTAGGTCTTGGAGCAAATATGTTTAAAATTGCTGGGCCGGTATTAGTATATGGTATAACTTCCTCTGTTATTGTAGGATTTATATATTGGTTAATAAAACTATTTATGTGATAGGAGGTAACTATGAAAATTGGTAAACAAACAATAAAATTAGAAAATACACCTAAAATACTTCAAACATCTAGCATAGTAGGTCCAAAAGAAATGCAAGGTCCTCTTTCTCATTATTTTGATTTACATATAGATGATGTATTTGATGGTGAGGATAGCTTTGAAAAAGCTGAAAAGAAACTTATGAATAAATGTATAGATCATTTAATAGCAAAAGTTCCTACTACAAATGAAGATATTGATTATATGTTTGGTGGTGATTTGCTTAATCAATGTATAACTGCTGGTTATAGTGCAAGAGATTTAGGTATTCCTTTTTTTGGATTATATGGTGCATGCTCAACTTTTTGCGAATCTTTAGCTTTAGCTTCAGCTTTTGTAAATGCAGGATATGCAAAGAAAGTAATAGCTACTACATCATCACATTTTTGTAGCGCTGAAAGACAGTTTAGGATGCCCTTAGAACATGGAAATCAAAAAAGTCCAACTGCTCAGTGTACTGTAACTGCTAGTGGTGCTGCTATAGTAGTACCAAAAGATATGGGCACTCAAGGACCTTTTGTTACCTATATAACTCCTGGTAAAATAATAGATATGGGAATAAAAGATATGACAAACATGGGTGCTGCGATGGCTCCTGCTGCTTTTAATACAATAGCTACACATCTACAAGATACAGGAAGAAATGCCAATTACTATGATATGATCGCTACCGGTGACTTAGGTGTATTAGGATCAGAAATATTAGTAGACTTATTTAGTAAGGAAGGCGTTGATTTAAATGGAATACATGCAGATTGCGGTGCTTTAATTTATAATCATGATATTCAAGATACACATTGTGGTGGAAGTGGTTGCGGTTGTATGGCAAGCGTATTTAGCGGATATTTCTATGAATTATTAAAAACAAAACAAATAAATAAAATCTTAATTGTAGCAACTGGTGCTCTTATGAGTCCACTATCATCACAACAAGGTGAAACAATACCTGCAATAGCACATGCTGTTGCAATAGAAAACGAGGTGTAATTTATGGAATTATGTGTTGAATTATTTAAAGTATTTTTAACTGGCGGAATTATATGTTCTATTGGCCAAATTTTAATAGATAAAACTAAATTAACACCTGCAAGAATATTAGTTCTTTTTGTAACAATGGGAGTAATACTTACATTTATTGGTGTATATGAACCAATTGTAGAATTTGGTAAAGCTGGTGCTACCGTTCCAATATCTGGATTTGGATATTGTCTTGGAAAAGGTGTTATGGAAGCAGTCGACCAATTCGGCTTTTTGGGAATATTTACTGGTGGCGTAAAAGCTTGTGCTGCACGGAATTAGTGCTGCTGTAGTATTTGGTTTTTTAGCAGCTCTTGTTTCAAAACCAACAATAAAATAAATTTATATCATATTGCTTTATATATACACATAAATAAAAGACAAACAATTATATTTATGTAAGATATAAAATATACAAATCTAGCTAATAAGTTAGATTTGTTTTTTTATTTCCAAAAATTTCTTTTTTAATTTTAGTATATTATTTTTTCTATTACACAAAATATATATGTATGATTTAAAAGGAGGATTTTTTATGGATAATTTAAATCAGATTGAATTACAAAATATTCGTCATCTATGTGGACACAGTACAAATTTTTGCGATAAAATCGCATATTACAAAACTTTAACGAACGATACTAATGTTACTAATGCTCTTGATCAACTTTGCAGTGAACTTACAAGTTTAAAAACAGAGCTAAGTAATATGCTTTAAGGAGGTGTTTTAAATGACAGAAAAAGTTGCTCTTGATGATGTACTATCTTGTACAAACTCAGTCATAACATTAATAAACTATTCTATTCAACAAGCTAATAACAAAAATTTTAGAGATACTTTAATAACCTCAAGAAATAACCTTGAAAACTTACAATGGGACATTTATTTAATAAACAAAGAAAAAGGATACTATGTTCCAGCTGCCCCAGCGGGTCAAGCAGATATAGAACAAGTAAAGCAAGCAGTAAGTAAATAATGCAATATATAAATAAGAAGGTAACTTTTCAACACTTGAAAGTTATCTTCTTAGCTTTTATTACTTTTTATTAATTCTCTTTATATTTGTATTATTCCTTAAAGTCTTACTTTTTATTTTATTTCTTTTATTAATTACCAAAAAACCTATAAACGAAAGAATTACAAGAAAAATATTTAATCCAACTCTAAAAGTAAATGCCTTATCAACTATAATATATACTATTGTAGATACAATAAAGCAAAAAGATGCTATTATCCAAAAATTTTTATTATTATACATATTTAACTTATACCTCTTTTTAATCTAAAATATCACGTTGTTCTTTCTTTGTTCTTGTTTCTCTTAGCTTTTTTTGTTTATTATCATTATTTTGTTGCTTTATTTTATTCTCTTTTTCTTTTAATTTTGCTAACTTTCGTTTAATATCATCTTCACTGCTATTTTCTCCGATTGACATGTCATCAATAGAACCTTTGGTATTTTCCTCTATTTCAATTTTTTTAGATACTTGTTGTGACATAGCATTTAATTCTTTTTGTTTTATAAAAGGATTTATTTGGTATTTTATAAAATACTCAATATACATATCACGAGCTTCTGCTCTTTTTTTCTTTTTTCTTGGGATAGATGCATCTACAACAGACTCTACAAAAAATTCTCCATCTTCATAAACTAATTGTTCTTTACCATCAGTAAATACTACATACTTTTTCATTTGCAAATCTATACTATCTATTAATTTTTTAAAATTTAACCTATCTCTATTTTCCTCAAGTAATTTAGTAATTTCTTCTTTGCTTAATTGACTTGCATTGGCATTTTTTATAATATTCTTTAAATTATCATCTATTTCAACAGTCTTATTGTTATCATTTTCCATTTTGATTCTCCTTTTTGAAACTATCTATACTAATACTTACTATATAATCTAATCTTTGTATTTGCTTGTTTAAATATAAATAACCTATTAAAGCTTCAAATCCAGTGGCCTTTTTATATTCAATAACGTCAACATTTTTAGATACTGTATGAATATTAGTATTTCTTCCTCTTTTATATATTAACTTTTCTTCCTCAGATAATTCATCATATATTGCATCAATTGTTTTTGATTGCCCTATAGCACTTACATATTTAATAGATTTTTTATGTAATATTCCTGCCTTTTCATTACTTAGAGAAGCTAGGTAACTTCTAATATATACATTATATACACTATCTCCTATAAAAGCTAAAGTTTGCATAGAAATGTTTTGTATATCAATATTATTTATGTATTGTTCCATTTTCATCACTTCAATTTCTACATAATTATATATTATTTATATGAATTTTGCAATATAATTTAAAAAATCTATATACAATTTATGAAAATGTATAAATATGAGATAAACAAAAATATTTTTCTTTAATATAAAAAATTAAGGTTATAATAAAAAGTAAAAACATTGCCTTTATTATAACCTTCAAAATTATTTAATTATTATTTATATCTATAATGAATTTATACTACTTTAGTACATTCCCATGCCTGGGTTTTGTTCATGATTACAGTTACATTCTTCTTTTTCTTTTTTGTTAGCAACTAAAGTTTCAGTAGTTATTACCATTGAAGCAATAGATGCAGCATTTTGAAGTGCAGATCTTGTAACTTTTGTAGGATCAACAATTCCTGCTTTTTTCATGTCAACATATTTGTCATTTAAAGCATCATATCCAATACCTTTTTCAATTGACATTATTTTATCAACTATTACAGCACCTTCTACTCCTGCATTATATGCAATTTGTCTTATAGGGGCTTCTAAAGCCTTTATAACCATTTTAGCACCAATTTGCTCATCGCCTTCTAGAGTATTTGCAAATTCCCCTACTTTATCTAAAATATTAATATAAGCTGTTCCGCCACCAGCAACAATACCTTCTTCTATTGCAGCTTTTGTCGCATTAAGTGCATCTTCAATTCTTAATTTTTTCTCTTTCATTTCTGTTTCTGTAGCAGCACCAACTTGTATTACAGCAACACCGCCAACAAGTTTTGCAAGTCTTTCTTCTAGTTTTTCTTTATCAAAATCTGAAGTTGCGTTTGAAATTTCACTTCTTATTTGAGCTACTCTATCAGAAATTTTCTCCTCATCACCATAACCATCTATTATAATAGTATTTTCTTTTTGAACTTTTACTTGTTTTGCACGTCCTAATTGTAAAATATCTGTCTCTTTTAGTTCCATACCTAATTCAGAAGATATAACTTCTCCACCTGTTAATATTGCTATATCTTGTAGCATTTCTTTTCTTCTATCACCAAATGCTGGAGCTTTTACTGCAACACATGTAAATGTTCCTCTTAGTTTATTAACAACAAGAGTTGCTAAAGCATCTCCTTCTAAATCATCTGCAATTATTACAAGCTTTTTACCTTGCTCTGCTATTTTTTCAAGTATTGGTAAAATTTCTTGTATACTTGATATTTTTTTATCTGTTATTAGTATATATGGCTCATCAAGTATTGCTTCCATTTTATCAGTATCTGTAACCATATATGAAGATAAATACCCTCTATCAAATTGCATTCCTTCAACTACGTCAAGATTTGTGTCCATAGTTTTTGATTCTTCTATTGTAATTACTCCATCTTTTGATACTTTTTCCATAGCGTCTGATATTAAATTACCAACTGTCTCATCATTTGCTGATATACTTGCAACTCTTGCGATATCCTCTTTACCATTTATTGGAGTTGATATATTTTTTATTTCCTTAGTTGCAACTTCAACGGTCTTTTCAATTCCTTTTTTTACAATAACTGGATTTGCACCAGCGGTTACATTCTTTAGTCCTTCTTTTATCATAGCTTGTGCTAAAACAGTAGCTGTTGTTGTTCCATCTCCTGCAACATCATTTGTTTTAGTTGTGCTCCCATATTTTCAAATGGATCTTCTAAATCTATTTCTTTTGCTATTGATACTCCGTCATTTGTTATAAGAGGAGAACCAAATGATTTATCTAAAACTACATTTCTTCCTTTTGGCCCAAGTGTTACCTTAACTGCATCAGCAAGTTTATCTACACCTTTTTCTAAAGCTTCTTTAGCTTCTCTTCCAAATAATAATTCCTTTGCCATAATATAATTCCTCCTTAATTATTCTACTATTGCAAGAATATCACTTTGTTTTATAATTGTATATTCTGTACCCTCATATTTAATTTCTGTTCCAGAATATTTTGAACAAATAACTTTATCATTTACTTTTACATTCATTACTACTTCATGCCCATCAATGTTTCCTCCAGGTCCAACAGCTACTACTTCTGCAATACCAGATTTCTCTTTAGCATTTGTTGGTAGTACTATACCTCCTTTAGTTATTTCTTCAGTTTCAACAGCTTTTATAATTACTTTATCGCCTAATGGCTTTAACATAAATAACACCTCCAATTTTTAGCACTCATATCTTTTAAGTGCTAATTCATTATATCACAATAAATATGTATATTCAAGTAAATAATTAAAAATGAATAAATTTTTAATTATTTCTAAAATTTATTGAACTATTACTTATATATTTATTAGGTATTAATATATGATTTATTCGACATTATATTATAAAAGTATACATATTTTTTATATAGTCATTGACTTATTTGACATAATATGATATAATATATATGTATAAAATATTATTAATCCAAAATAATTATAGAGGATGTTGTTACTTCCTCTTTTATTATATAATATATAACAAAACAATTTTTTAGGAGGTATAGTTTTATGTTTAAAATGAAAGAATCCAAGAAGGTTTCAGCCAATTATGGTAATGTATCTTTTACACGGGATGGTAAAGGAAATGTAACCTTCATACTCAAAAAACCTGGCATTGAAGAATGGTGCAACGCTGCTATATGCTTTGCTACCATGCTTGCTACCGAAGGGCTTGGTGAAATTAAAAAAGAGCGGTTGTTTAACGAAAAAAAAGCTCTAATCAAAAAAATTGAAAGCCACAGCGATGATGATGACAGTAAAAAAATTTCCTTAACACCGGTTGAAGAAAAGGTGAAAGAGGGACCCAAAATCAAAGGTAAAACTAAAAATCTAAACCTTGATAATGATGTCTTTATCGAATTACCTTTTTGGCTTGCTATAAAGGCAATGTCAAAGATTCTTGAGTTTTATGAGCCTGAAAAACTTATTGCCTTCAACGCCTTAATAAATATCACAATGGCGCTTTATGATGGCACTAGAGATG
>CAYSKD010000003.1:0-17001 GCA_964431665.1 uncultured Clostridium sp. | reverse complement strand
TTCTAGAACATACCTGTTTGTTTGTTTGTTTGTTTGTTTAGTGTTATGCTTGTTTTAAGTACTTCATTTGACATAACTTTTGCCTCCCCTTATTTTCTTAAACCTATTATACAAATTTTATAAACTTTTTGCAATAGTTTGTTTAGCATTTTTGTGATTGTTTATTTGAATTTATGTTACTAGTAAAATGTAAAAAATCAAAATTATGTAAAAGCTCTTGATTTTTACACTTTTTTATGCTAAAATGTTTTAGTAATAATTAGTGATGACATATTTAAGGAGGTGCAACTAATGCCAAATATCAAATCAGCAAAAAAAAGAGTTAAAATAATTGATAAAAAAACTGCTCAAAATAGAGTTACAAAAAAAGCATATAAAGAAGCTATAAAAAGTTTTGAAGCAGCCGTTAACGATAATGCAGATAACAAAACTGAATTATACAATAAAGCTGTTAGTTTAGTAGATAAGGCTTGGTCTAAAGGTGTTCTTGCTAGAAATACTGCAAGCCGTAAAAAAGCATATCTTGCTAGATTATTAAATAAGTAATTATTTTTATTATAATAAAAGTGTTGAATATACTCTTAGTACTTTCAATGCTTTTATTTTTTTATATAATTACATATTATATTTGACTTTTTTATAAATTATTATATAATTAATTTATAGGAGGTTTTATATATGAATGGAAGGTATCTCTTTAGAGCTCACCCAAACTATAATACAAATGAATCAGTAATTTGTAAAAATGCATATGACAATCACGACATTTCTTACCATATTTTTAAAGGAACTACTGTTCCAACCAAATATATTTCTACTACAAAAAATTTACCTATAGCTATATCATATTCTATAGGTCAAGATATAATGCATACAAAACCAGTTGATATTTTATTAATTGATACTTCACAACTTCCAAAAGATACAATAATGTATGATTGTTTAGATGAAAAAATAATTAAAGAACTAAAAAATAGTGGATACCCATCTGCACAAAACTTTGCTGCTTCGTCTGAGGAAGTTCTCTTTGAAGAGAAAATTGATGGTGCAGCAATAAAACGTATTCCAAACATATATTTATATATTTTAAACGCTTTAGAAATACAAAAATGCTCTTTTTATCCAATGGAAGATGAAAATTATCAAGTACTTATAGATATACTATTAAATATGATAAATACTAACGATACAAGATTACTTGAATTTATTAGAAATGATAAAAATAATCCGTATTACATTGAACTTTCAAATCTAGAACAGCATTTATTAAGCTGTATGACAAAATCTTCAGATAAAGCTATGTCTATGCATGATATTGCAGAAGAATTATTTGAAAAAAGTGACAATAGCGATATGGCTATCCAATGTTTAAAAGTTCATACAATAAAAAAACTAACTGATTCAAAAGGATTTAGGAATATGCTGTTTGACGTTCTAAATGAAAATCCTGATCTATTTCTTGATGATAAAGAATTTATTAATCCTGTAAAATTAATGGATCTACTAAAAGGTAATAAACCAATTACACCAGACTATTGCGAAAAATATAGCGGCCAAATATCTAGAGTAACTACACCGCAATATAGAAAGGCATACAAGAAAAAATATGATTTAAAAGAATTAAGTTCTCAACAAAAGCAAAAATTTGTTTTAGGAGGCACTTTTTCTTATGAAGAGCCAAAAGGATATTATGCATATGATGCTAATATTGATGAAAATGGCAATTTAACATGTTGCTTAACTAATTGCACTATGGTTAATGATAAACTACAATTAAAAAAGGACTATTTTAATAAAAATTATGAAATAATAAAAGATAATCATTCAACTATAAAAAAAGATTTTATACCTAAGCCCATATATCAGATTTAATTTGTTGACATAATCTCAAATATATGGTATAATATTATATGGATAAAATATTTAATCGATTTTTAATAAGAGAGGTGATCAATATGACAGAATATAAAAACTTAGAAGATGTTTTTGAGGAAAATGGCATTTTTGAGGATTTGCGATTTGGAAGAAATCAAAAAAATGAAAAACTATGCAATTCTTTGATTGAATATGCAAAAAATGTAAATCAAAAAATAAAAGAAAATGACGAAGATGCTAAAAAAGAAATATTAAAACTTGAACAAGTTTTAATTAATCTTAGTGCTTTCTCTTCAGTTGACTGGATAGAAGAACTTATCATTGATGTCTACAAAATCCAATGCAAAGAAATAGAAATTTGGGAGGAATAATATGGCTACAAGACCTGCATGGAAATACGATGGAAAAAGGATATCAAAAGACTGGTTTTCTTTTGAATTTAATCCAGGTTTTGCTGTATCTCAAAAGAAAAAAAATGTTGTTAATTTGCATGAATCAATTGGTAAAAATGCTTTAGAGATTTCTACAAAATCTGAAAGCATTCTTGGTAAAAAGTTAAGTGCTTTTAATTTATGCATTAATGGCATACCTTTAGAATGTATATTTCAAGCATCTAAAGTATATGAAAACGGTGGACCTTATTTGGACCTTTTAAATGTATCACCTAAAGATGCTAAAAGAGATCCAAGGCACAAAACTTCTGGTAAGCTTATTTATTTTAAATATAATAACGAAATATACCCCATAGAACCCAAAACTGTGTTCTATGACTATATTTATGTTATGGCAGTTAGACAATGTTTCTCCCCTACGGATCTAGGGGCATTAAAAAACTATATCTACTTTACAGATATAGAGTTTAATCCAAATAAAAGCATAAACTGTCAAGCTGAGGCAGTAGCGCTTATTAAAGCATTAATATCACAATTTGGTGAAATTCCAAAGTTGGATTCTCCAAACGGTTTTAAAGACTTTTCTATTTTTTACAAAATAATGTTGGGTATCTCAAATTAACTTTTGAGATACCCTTTTTTATAATTTTAATTATTTACTTTGAATATAACACTTTTCTTTAATAAACACCCCTATAAATGTTACTATTATAAAAAATGATAAAGTAATCCCTATTATATATGGTACAACATTTAATATAAACTGGGTTGCTATATCTGAATTTTTAAACATTACTGTTGATATTGTTATTAAAGCTATACCTACTATATATACAAATATTTGTTGACTTTTAACTTTTTTAAACACTTTTTTTAGACTTGCATTAATAAAATATGTACCAAATGTAATAGATACAAACATACTAAAAACAAATTGTATTGCAAGTGTATTTTCTACCCTTTCTATTATTTCAAATAATGAAAAGCGCTTAAGTACCATATACTCTGGATACTTATATATTGATATTATTTCATAACCTAATATTGCTGTAGTAATAAAAATCATTATAAATAAAATTACATTTACTAGTATATACATAATAGATACCTTTTTTGTAATTTTCTCACTGTCTGGGACTAGTTTTGTGGGTATAATTGTTAAGAAAAATAATGGTAATACTCCAAATATCGCATACTGTATAGCCCCAAATATAGGATTTAAAATACCATCTGACATAATAGGTAACATATTATTAAAATTTACATCTCCAGTAATACCAAATAATGATATTAAAAACAATATTACATTGATAATTAATACTATTTGACTTACTCTGCTAAGTGTAGAAATACTTTTAGAAGCACCATAAATTACTGGTATAATAATTAAAATCTTAATATATAGACTACTTGTGTCAGGTATATATTGCGTATTTAAGAACAAGGATAAATTATATAATATTAATGATACAAATAAAATAACAGATATATTTATTAATATATTCATAATATTTCCAAAAATTTTACCAAATATTCTAATATTTAAATCTAATATATTATCACCCCTACTATGCTTTATAATATATAAAATTAATAGTAACGGTATTATCCCAATAATACTTCCAATTATCACACTTATCCACGTATCTACTTTTGCAATTTTAAATATATTATATGTTGCCATACCTAAAAAAGGATTAAACATTAATGCATATACAAAACTTGAATACCCTATT
The DNA here is from genome assembly GCA_964431665.1 of uncultured Clostridium sp. Taxonomy (GTDB): domain Bacteria; phylum Bacillota; class Clostridia; order TANB77; family CAG-465; genus CAG-465. The sequence goes on along the minus strand of CAYSKD010000003.1, from coordinate 12,998 downwards.
GATTGCACTTTGTCATAATCATTTTGAATTTCTTGTGTATCTGTATTTACCATTTTTTATTTATCCCTCCATCATTTGGAAAATTAACTTCAACTTTTATATTTGTTTTTATATTCTTAAACACATCAGTATAAAAACTATCTTTTACTTTTTTATACTCCTTATTTAACTTTTCTCTATACAATTTTCCAAATCCGATTAAATCTGAATTATATTCATTTTGACATTTTGATATATAGCTTTGTATATCTGTTTTTAACTTATTTGCAACTAATTCTTCATAGTCATGTATATTGTCTTCACCATCAAAGTTAATTTCTTTTCCAACTTCTGTAACATTACATATGGCACTTATGTTAATATCAATTATATACTCTCCATTTTCATATTTTGGTTTCATTTTACAACCACATTTTATAATTTCTGCTACTAAATTATCTTTACCTGTAACCTTTATGACACCTTCCTTAAATTCATTTGTTAAAATTGTATGTGACATACTTTCTTCTAGATCTAGATAACCTTGTAACTTAGAATCTTTAAAATACGCAAAGCCATCAACCAATATCTTTGAGTCTTCCTGTGATTTTTGACTACTAGAAGCTTCACTTTTTTCTTGCGTTTGCTCTGAGGATTGTTGATTTTGTAAGTCAGATGAAGACTCATCTTCGCTTTTTTCCTCATTTTGACTAACTTTTTTTACAACAATACTTGGCATAACCATTTCCTGCCCCTCTTCAAGTAAATATTCAAGGCTATTATTTAGATTATTTTCAGTAGTAACTCCCATATATTGCGCAGCTGCTTTTATGCTTTTTACTATATTTTCACTTGGTATATCTTCAACTGGTGTTTTTATTTGTAAAACTTCTCTTGGCTTAACATCTCTTGAAATTATAACTACAAAATCACTACTTCCCTCATCATCTCGTATAAAGAAATCCAAAGAGTCTATTAAATCTGATTTTGCAACATCTTCAGATATTAATAATAGTTCCATATGCGCTAAATACAATTTTTTTGGAGACTCTAAAATCATTTTTCTAATGGCTTGTTGAATTGTATCATCTTCTCCCTCATAAAGCGTCATTTTATCAGATGAACTTGATGCACCACTACCAGAATCTTGTTTTTCTGGGTTTAAAACAATAGCTGATACTATATAATTCCCATTTTCAACTTTATCTATCCCTATTGCCGATACGATTGCTAAATCATTTATTTCTCTTGAATTGTTTAACCCATTTAAAAGTAACATTGCAATTAAAATTATTGCTATTTTATATTTCATATTTTTATTACTCCTTTACTTTATATTTTGTTAAATTATCAGTTAATATTTTCTGTCTTGTTCTATCTTCTGATACATTTGCCCTTCTTAATATTTTATTTTTGATATTGGTAAAGTTAATTGGAGCAATTGGATATGAAAACGGTTTTGTAAAACTAGTTGATGATGCAATTTTTATTATTAACATTAGTGTTCCTATTGCTGTTCCTATAAGGCCAGCAACTGAAGCAAAAACTAACAATAATAACCTCCAAATTCTAAGTGAATTTGCCATATTAATATCTGAAAACATAAGACCAGATATAGTAGTAATTGCTATTACTATTATCATAATAGGAGAAACTATACCAGCACTTACAGCAGCATCTCCTAATATAAGTGCACCTACTATAGAAAGAGTGTTTCCAGCAGAATTTGGTACTCTGTAATCTCCCTCTCTTAATATTTCAAATGAAAGTATCATTAGCATGGCTTCAAAAAAAGCAGGAAATGGAACTCCTTTTCTTTGAGCAACAAATGACAAGAGCAATTCAGTAGGTATTGCTTCTTGATTAAATGTAATAAGTGAAATATATATTGCAGGTGTAAATATAGTTATAACAAAAGCTATATATCTTATGAATTTTGTAATTGTTACATCTGCACTTTTTTGATAATTATCATCTATGTTATTTATAAAATCCTCTATAAATGCTGGTAATACTAAAATAAACGGACTATTTTCAACAACAAGTGCAATACGCCCTTGCAACAAATATAGTGACACTAAGTCAGGCCTTTCAGTACTAATCATAGTTGGAAATGATGTTTTATTTGAATCTTCTAAAATTTCCATTATATAATTACTATCTAAAATAGCATCAATATCAATCTTTTTTAGTTTATCTTTTACATATGTAACAAGCTCTTTTCTTGCTATATCACTAACATACATTATACCAACTTTTGTTTTACTCTTTCTACCTATTTTATTTTCTTCTAACACTAATTTTTCACTTTTTATACGTTTTCTAATAAGTCCAATATTACTTTGATAGTTTTCTGTAAAAGCATCTTTTGGACCTTTTATACTATTTTCTGTAATAGGTGTACTAATAGACCTATCTAAATTTTGTTTTGTTTCAACAGCAAGTATTTGCTTGTTATATATAATACATGCAAATCCAGAAAATAAATAATAAAAAATATCATCTTTTTGCAAATCTATCTCTTTTACTTTACTTATATAAATATTTTGATTTAACTTATTTACTATATCTTCAATTGTTATATTTTGCTTACCGATCTTTTTATCTAAATTATCATATACTCTTTGTTTTTTATTAATTCTTGACTTTTCAACTTCTAAATTCTCATCTATATATCTATCTAATTTATTATTAATAGAATTTAACTTATCTTTTTTTACATCTTCTGTGTCAATTTCTCTTATACTTTTTATTACAAAGTCAGAAATTAGGGCAGTACTTGTCATTGCCTCATTATATACTATATAAATGTTATTATCTAATACTTGAATTATTCTATATGCCATATCTTGACTATTTAATGTACTTTTTTTTATATAATTTATTACATCCTCTGACGTTTGAATTTTTTGTATTTTTTCAAGATTTTCTTCCATAATATAAAACTCCTTATTCTTATTATGAATTTTTATCAAAAAAATATTCATTATATTTTAAATTAACTAAAGAATTAATATTTAAGACACTACAATATATTTTTAGATGTAAAATTTTAGATATAAAGTATTTATATGTTATTATTAATATCTATTTTGATTAAAGTATTAATAATATAAAAAAATGATTGCAATGTAAAACTATACATTACAACCATTTTTTATTTATTTCATTATATTTTATTTCTATGATTTATTTTCAACAACATCTTCTGGAATTATCTTAGCTACATTTATAACTTTACCTCCATCTGATGTTCTCATTAATGTAACGCCTTGTGTGTTTCTTCCAAGCACTGAAATTTCTTTTACTTTTATTCTAATTATAATACCTGTATCAGTTATAAGCATAACATCATCATTATCATTAACGATTTTTATTCCTATAATATGTCCTGTTTTTGCAGTTGTTTTATATGTTAAAATTCCTTTACCAGCACGAGATTGCTCCCTATATTCTTCTACTTCAGTTCTTTTTCCAAAACCATTTTCAGTAATTGCTAAAATATAATCTTTCTCATTTTCAATAGGCTCCATGCCAATTACTTTATCATCTTTTCCTAGATTAATTCCTTTAACACCCATAGATGTCCTACCTGCAGTTCTTACTTCATTTTCATTAAATCTAATAGCAAGTCCATGAGCAGTTACCATTACAATACTACTTTTTCCATCAGTAAGTCGTACATCAATTAATTCGTCCTCATCCCTTAAAGTAATTCCTTGTATTCCTGTTTTACGTATATTACAATATTCTGAAAGTGATGTCTTCTTAATTAAACCATTTTTTGTTGCCATAAGTACATAAGATTCTTCGCTATAATCATGGACTGGTATTACAGCTGCAATTTTTTCACCTTGAGATAATTGTAATAAATTAACTATAGCAGTTCCTTTTGCTGTTCTGTTGGCTTCTGGTATTTCATAAGCTTTTAATCTAAATGCTTTTCCAGTATTAGTAAAGAACATTAAATAATCATGAGTTGATGTTATAAATAGATGTTCAACAAAGTCTTCTTCACGTGTACTCATAGCTGTTAGTCCTTTGCCTCCACGTCTTTGTGATCTATATACATCTGCTGATATTCTTTTAATATAGCCAAAATGAGTTAATGTTACAACATTTGTTTCTTCTTTAATAAGGCTTTCTATATCAAATTCACCTTCAGCATGTGTTATTGATGTTTTTCTTTCATCACCATATTTTTCCTTTATTTCAAGTAATTCCTCTTTTATAATATTTTTTACTAAAGTTTCACTTTGCAAAATTTCCTTTAAATGTGCAATAAGTTTTACTAATGAGTTATACTCATCCTCAATTTTTTCTCTTTGTAATCCTTGCAAAGTTCTAAGTCTCATTTCAAGAATTGCTGTTGCTTGTATTTCTGAAAGGCCAAATGTTTGCATCAGTCTTTCTTGGGCATTATCATACGATTCTCTTATTGTCTTTACAATTTCATCTATATGATCAAGTGCAATCCTTAATCCCTCTAATATGTGTAATCTTGCTTCTGCTTTTGATAAATCAAACTTTGTTCTTCTAACTATAACTTGTTCTCTATGTTTAATATATTCTGCAAGTATTTCATTTAATTTTAATACTTTAGGTTGCCCATCAACTATAGCAAGCATTAACATACTTTGTGAAGATTGCAATTGTGTATGTTTATATAACAAGTTTAAAACAACATTTGGATTTGCATCTCTTTTTAAATCTATAACAATTCTTAGTCCATCTCTATCTGACTCATCTCTTAAATCTGATATTCCCTCAATAGTTTTTAATTGAACAAGTTTAGCAATGTTTTCTACTAAAGCAGCTTTATTAACTTGATAAGGAATCTCTGTTACAATAATTTTGTATCTTCCTCTATTATCTTCCTCAATTTCAGTTTTTGCTCTTATGCACACCCTTCCTCGACCTGTTGTATAAGCACTTTTTATACCTTCACTTCCTAAAATAACTCCTGCAGTTGGAAAGTCAGGTCCTTTAATATATGCCATTAATTCCTCGTTTGTTATATTTGGATTCTCAAGTTGAGCTATTGTTCCATTTATAACCTCTGTTAAATTATGTGGTGGAATATTACATGCCATACCTACAGCTATACCATATGATCCATTAATTAAAAGGTTTGGAAGTTTAGCAGGTAATACAGATGGCTCTTTTAATCTATCATCATAGTTTGGTACAAGATCAACGGTATCTTTATCTAAATCGCTTAACATTTCTAGAGCAATTTTTTGCAGTTTTGCCTCTGTATACCTCATGGCAGCTGGTGGATCATTATCTATAGAGCCAAAATTTCCATGACCATTTACAAGAGGATATCTCATAGAAAAATCTTGTGACAAACGTACAAGTGCATCATATATTGCCGCATCGCCATGTGGATGGTAATTTCCCATAACATCTCCAACTATACTTGCAGACTTTCTAAATGGTTTTTCAGGCCATAGAGCTAATTCATTCATAACATATAAAATTCTTCTATGAACCGGTTTCATTCCATCTCTTACATCTGGAAGCGCACGAGAAACTATTACACTCATAGCATAATCAATATATGATTTTTTCATTTCTTCTTCTATTTTTACAGGAACAATTTTTTGCGCTGATAAAAAGTTTTCATCATTTAAGTCCATTATCATTACCTCCAATTATCACTCCTTTATTATACAAGAAAAAATTTCAAAAAGCAAGCAAAAATAGTTGAAAATTAGATAAAATATGATATAATGTAAAAAAGTTAAGAATAAAGAAGGAGCAATATATGAAATACAAAAACTACTACGAAATATTAGGTGTAAATAGAAAGAGTTCAAAAGATGAAATTAGAACTTCTTATAGAAAATTAGCAAAGAAATATCATCCAGATACTAATAAATCAGTTGAAGCAGAAATGATGTTTAAAGATATAACTGAAGCATATGATACTCTTACAAATGAAGAAAAAAGAAGGAAATATGATAGGCAGACTAATAGACTTGGATATGGGTTTGTAGAAAATGATTCTAGTTTATCAAATGTTACTTATGAATTTAAATCTGGTGTAAATGTAATTAATGATTTATTAACAACAATTCTTGGATTTAAAAGAGATGATGCTCAAAACTTCGGTGATATAAATAATGCTCCAAAAGAAGAAAAAAAGCCAAAACAAAAACAGGAAAAAGGAAAAGATATTATTACACATCTCGATGTTACCTTACAAGAAGGTTTGCTTGGAACAGAAAAGAAAATTGCTATTAAATCATATAGAACTGGTATGAAAACATTTTCTGTAAATGTACCAATTGGAATCAAAAATGGTGATAAGATACGTCTTGCTGCCCTAGGTAATCCTGGTAAGAACGGCGGAAAAAACGGTGATTTAATTATACATGTAAAGTTACTTGAAGATAGTGAGTTCAAACTAAAAGGCATTGACCTATACAAAGATATAACTATATCACCAGCACTTGCTGTTCTTGGCGGAAAATATAAAATAAATGTATTAGGTGAAACCATTATAACGTCGCTTCCAAAGCACTTACACAATTTAGAACTAGTTACAATATCGCAAAAAGGATATGCTGCAGAGGATGGAACAAGAGGCAATTTGATTTTAAAAGTAAATATAGACTTACCTCAAGATATTTCTGAAAGAGAAGAAAAATTATATGAACAAATACTAAAATATGAAAGAAAAAGAGAGGAAAAAAAATAACTCTAAATATAACTAAAAAGTGGCCCAAATATTTAAAAATAAATGGACTACTTTTTATAATGTAATAGGTTATATAATTAAAAAATATATTTTGTATATATATTTTATAATTTAATAGTTAATTCTTTTTTTCTTAAGTCTTATATCTTCTCCTATAAATTTACAGATTATGAAATTTCCAATAAGCCTTGACATTACTCTTTCGTCATACTGTTTATATAATTCATTTAAAGTTAAATTAGTTGATATTACGATTTTTTTGTTATTTAAAAGTCTAGTATTTATTATATTAAATAATTCTGTAAATTTATTATTACTCATGGTTTCAGTTCCAAGGTCATCTATTATAAGTAAATCTACATTAAAAATTTCATCATATTGTTCTTTTTGTTTACCTGTTTTATCATAAGAAAATTTATATTCTATTACTTTATCCATTAAGATTGGGGCTGTTTGATAAACAACTGTTTTAGAACTATCAAGCACCTTTTTAGCAATAGCATTAGCAAGAAATGTTTTTCCAAGCCCTGTATTTCCAACAAACAATAAATTTTTTTGTTCTTTATTATCTATATTTTCTGCAAATTTTATTGCAATTTTCTTTATACGTTCTATATTTTCTAAAGGTGATTTATCTATTCCATATTTTTGTTTATCAGCCTTATTAGAGTAAAAACCTATATCAAAAGTATCAAAATTTTCTTCATCTAATTTTGACATGTTTGATTGCTTATATGTTTCATCAATTATAGCTTGTCTAAAGCAACTACACATATCTAAGATATCACCATTTTGTACATATCCTGTATCTTTACATATACTGCAGTCAAATTTTGGTTCTAGTTCATTACCTAAAATGCCAATTTTATCTAACTCTTTTTGATATTTATTTTCTAATTCTTTTAGTTTTAATTGCATATTTTCCTGTTCAACTTTTCTTTTAACTTCATTTGAATTTAATATATTTCTAGTTATTTTTAAAGCTAGCATATTAATATCATCTTCTATTTTTTGTAATATAGGATTTTCATCGTATATTTTTTTCTTTAAATTTTCTGCCTCATCTATCTTTCTTTGCCTTTTTATATCAAAATCCCTTTTTATCTTCCTATATACATCATTGTTCAAATTAATACACCACCTTTTTATACATTATCGTAAAAGGATTCCAAGTCTTCATATTCTCTTTGTTCATAGTTTTGGTATTTTGTTTTTGATTGAGCATTTGACTTAGTATATGTTTTTTGTGCATTTTCTTTTAATAAATTATTTTTTTCTTCTTTATCAATATCTTCTTTTGATTTATAGCCTTTTTTATGCCAATTGCTAAGAATACCATTTACATAGTTTAAAGTAGGATTAGGTTTAGATACAGTTCTTTTTAAAGCCTCTTCTATTACTGTAAAGTCATACCCAAAATCTTTTATCCACGTATCAATATATTGCTCTTCATACTTTGTAAAGTTTCTATTTAATCTTAGTGCTTTTGAAATTTTTTGCTTAATTTTTTGAATATTATCATAATTTTCTAGGAAGTCCTCTAAATCTTCAAATGTTTTTACTCCACCCTTATACCAACTCTCAGCCACTGCATGTACATATTTTTTATTTAGTGCCTTCCTTTCTTGACAATAATGGAAAAGGGCTATCATAACCTCCTCTGAAAAGGAATAACTTTCAAACATAGTTCCAATATCAGTATACCAGCCAAGCGACATTATTCCTTGAAAAAAGCTCTCATTAATTGCAGAGGCTGCTGCAAGTCTTTTTCTTTCTTTTTCAGTTTGAGCTTTTGTTCTTCTTGGTTCCATTTTAGGAATATATGATTTATTTACTTCTACATCTTTTAAATCAATAATGCTATATCCACCTGTATTTTTTATTATCAACTCTTCAGTTTGCAACCTTTCAATAGAAAAAGAAACTTCTTGAGGCGATAAATTAAGCTTTTTAGCCATTGTATCAATATCAATTTCGGTTTCCATCTTCTGTAAAAATAATATATATATATATACTTTAACATCAACACTTTCAAGAGAAGGCATATAATTTAATATAAACAAATCGGAAATTGGTGTATCGCCTAATTCTATCTTGTTTTTCTTTGTAAATTTCATATAAAACGCTCCTAAATATAACCTTATTTTTTATAAATTAATTATACCATTACTTTTTTCGTTTTACAAGGAAAAATCAAAAACTATTAATAATAATTATATATTATATACAATACCTTGTTATATTACATTATATTGATGCTCTTAATTTATATATTACAAATATATAATCTTATACCGCAAATTGTATATATAAATACATAAAAATTATTTTTTGACTTTACAATATATATTTTTTTTAAAATCACACGTATAATCTACTCTAACATATATATTCTTCTTTAAAATATACCCAAATATAGTGGTTATAACATCAATAGAACTTTCATTATTTATATTAACACAAAACATAGCAATAACAGGCACTACTAAAAACATAAACAAATAAATAGAATACTCAAATGTTAAAGGGAGAATACTACAAATAACAAATACAGCAAAGGCATATGCAATACACACATATAATGATTTATAATCTATAATTCCAAAAAGTTTATTCTCTCTTTTATAGTTACTATAAATTGGTTGAACATTTATTCTTTGCAAACGCTACCTCCTAAAAATATTATCCTTTACATAATTAGATGAAATTTGAGCTGTAAAATCTCTTGCAAAATTATTTATTCTATATAATATATATATAGTTCCTACTAATATAATTTTATACATAACACTATTTACCTCTTTATATGACAGCGGAATTAACAAAACTAATTTTACAATTATTTGTTCTACTAGATTAGTAAATAATAGCTTTAACCACGAAATTGTTATTCCTCTACTTAAACCACTCGAAGCACAAGCAATGGCTAATGGTGAAACAATTACTAAAAATATAACTGTAACATACCTAATAGAAAAATTAATCAAAATCGATATTACACCAAATGATACTACACCTTTAATTAAACCATCTATACTTAGCAAATCATCTTGCATAAAATCTTTAATAGATAAAATGGCTTCTTTAAGATTAGTAAAAGTTACCTCTTGATTAATTATAGATTTTGAAAATTCATTAATACTATTACCTAAAAGTTCCATTAAACTTAATATTTGCTCACATATATAATAACTATTATTAACAACTAAAGTAATAATTAACATTTTCATCACAAAACTATACACATTTTCCACTTTATTTCCGTTATAAAAACTAAGCAATATACTAAAAATATAATGAATAAATATAAATAGTAATATAGAATTTGCAATTATAATAATACCATTTACATCATTTTCAAAAAATATATTCTTTAAAGGCTCTTTTGTTAAAATATCTTTACCAATTATTACTATATCATCTAAAACTTCATATATTTCTCCTTCAACAGATTTAAAAAGCTTTTCAGATATCATATTTAATGAATTTACTATATCATCTGTTTGCATATTACAACACACTATCAACAAATTTAATAATTAAATCTATAGAAATAATTATGGCATATCCTAATATAGCATTTACTATTATCTTTTTTCCTATTACCATTTTCTCTTCACTACCAAAGCTTAACTTTCTTATTAAAACACCACTTGCTATTGCTACTCCAGCAGCAGGTGTAGCAAGTTTTACTAGATAGCTTTGAATCTTTTTAAGTGCAGAATTTAACTTTGTTACAAGCGTTGGATCTGTTGCGCCATATACTCCACTAAAATAAAGTGAACATATTATAACAAACGTAAAAACAAATACTACTTTTTTTGAAAATATGAATTTTGCAAATTTATAAATGTTATTTTTTGCATGCACTTTGAATTTTTTTGATTTATATTCCTTCATCTTCTATATCCCACCTTTTCAATCTTACTTTTTTTATAAATTGCATATTAACACCATTTGATATCATCATACACGCTTCAAAAGTTTTTAATTTTCTTGTAATATATTCTTCATTTAATAAATATTCATCATTATCTGATATTGAAATACTTTTTGAAAGACCAGATTTATAGTTTTTAAATTTGTTTAATAATAAACTATATTTTGAATTTTGCGAACTTTCAGAATAGTTAATAGTTTCTTTTTTCTTTTCTTCTTTTCCGATTTGTTTTATAATTTCAGATACTGTATACATATCATCATTTCTAAACCAAATTTTATTTACTAAATTTTGTATTATAACACGTGCTGCATTTTCATTTGTTAAAGTATTTAAAAGTGAACTATAACTTTGCATGCTAATTACATTAATTGATTTATATTGCCTTGATAATGAGAAAAAATTTGCATCATCTTCTGTTGCAATTTCCTGATATTCATCACTGACAAAAAAAGTTTTTTTGAAATTTGTTTTTTGGGATAAAATTTGTTTTTGATAATCAAGTTTTAAATATGAAGAAATTATTTTAGTTAGTACTCTATTTTCACCAATATTTAAAGAAAGTACATAAATTTTGTTTGATAAAAAATCTACTTCATCTGAAGTACTACAAAAAGCGTCATATATAGATTTGTCTGCCATAAATACATTTGTAACTCTTGTGATTTCTGACTTTATAATTGATATTGTTCTCTCATCAAGTTTTAAATATTCATTATTTATATTCAATATAGCTGAATTAATATTAAATAACTCATCATCAGTATATTTATTATTTAAAAAGTTCTTTCTAATAACATTTATTTTTTCATATAAATATTCCTTATCTATAACTAGTGTATGTAGTTCTTTAAATGTCACAACGTTTGTATATGCTCTAATTATTGTTATAAAATCTCGTATATATTCTTCTGATTTATCTAACCAATACGAATCACTATTATTATTTTTGGTAAGATTTAAAAGAACTTGTTTTATTCTTGATGCCATCTCTATACTACTTATTTTATTGTTATTTAAGGGGTTATATAAAAAATTACTATTTAATGAAATCTCAACTATTTCTTTTTGCAGATTATTCTTTATTAACATTTCTCTTAAATCTTGTATAAAATTTCCCTTTACATCAATAATCAGTCCATATATATCACTTTTTATTAATGATAATAATATATTAGATATAGCACTGCTTGTTTTTCCACTTCCTATGCTTCCTGTTATAAGAATGTTTTGATATAAGCCTTTTTCATCTATAATGACACTACTATCTTGATTTTTACTATAAGTTAAGTCATTTGAAATATTTGTACCAATTTTAACAAATACACTGTTATATTTCATATCTTTTAATGACAGTTTTAATTTATTTTCTTTTTTTAAATAATATTTATAGACTATAACATATACTATATTAAATATTAAAAATATATATGTAAAATAATATATAAATTTAAATAGTATGAATTTTTCTCCAAGAAATGAAACAATATCAATATTTTTATTAAAAATATTAATGTATAAAAAATTAGAAAATAATAAACTATACGTAAAACAAATTTTTATGATAAAAATGGTTAATGTTAAGAAAATGGTATTTAATATTACCTTTATAAAAAAAGTATTAGATGACCAACTTGATAATTTAGAATTTGAAAAAAAATTTTTTTCTGCTTTACCAAGATTGTAAGTTATATTTTGTGGAGCATCTTCACTTATATATTTTTTTAATTTTCCTCCATTAATTGAAAAAATACATTTCTTGTCCAACAGAGAATATAACTTTATGAAAAAATAACAAACATATAGAACAAATTGTATAAGGATAACCAAGTTGATCACCTCTAATTATATTTTAGCACACGTGCAATATAGTGTCAATTTTTGTGACAATATAATACAAATAAGTATAAAAGTAGTCAATATTCGACATAAAAAATATATTTTTTGTAAATTTATATCTTTTAACATAAATTTTCACATTTTTTTAACAAAACTCTTGACTTTTTAATCAAATTATTGTATCATTTACTAGTAATCATTTTTGTGGGCCATTAGCTCAGTTGGCAGAGCACTTGACTTTTAATCAAGTTGTCCGCAGTTCGAATCTGCGATGGCTCACCATAATAGGCCCGTTGGTCAATCGGTTAAGACATCGCCCTTTCACGGCGGAGTGAGGAGTTCGACTCTCCTACGGGTCACCAGATTGCAATATATTTGCACTGGTTATTGCTTTATGATTACACATTATGCTGGAATAGCTCAGCTGGTAGAGCAGCGGTCTTGTAAACCGCAGGTCGTCAGTTCGATCCTGACTTCCAGCTCCATAATGCGTTTTCGTCGAACTACTTGTAATTATTCATACAAGCGAGTTTG
>CAYSKD010000002.1:18234-21785 GCA_964431665.1 uncultured Clostridium sp. | reverse complement strand
CAAGTGGCTGTTGTGTTACTAATGAATATGGTCCAGTCGAACGAGCATGTATTTTATCATCTACTAAGTGGTGAAGTTTTAACATGTACATTACACCAACTGTAATTGGTTTATCAAATGGTTCTCCAGTTCTACCATCATATAGTATTGTTTTACCATCTTCTGATAATCCTGATTCTTTTAATAGTTCTATTATATCTTCTTCTGTTGCACCATCAAATACAGGTGTTGCAACTTTTATTCCTAATAGTCTGGCTGCTGCACCCAAATGAACCTCTAAAACTTGACCAAGGTTCATACGAGAAGGCACACCAAGTGGGTTAAGAACAACATCAACTGGTGTTCCATCTGGCATAAATGGCATATCTTCTACTGGTAATATTCTTGAAATAACACCTTTATTACCATGACGTCCAGCCATTTTATCTCCAACTGATATTTTTCTTTTTTGAGCGATATATATTCTTACCACTTTATTAACTCCTGCTGCCAATTCATCACAATTGTCTCTTGTAAATATTTTTACATCAACTACAGTTCCAGCTTCACCATGTGGTACTCTAAGAGATGTATCTCTGACTTCTCTTGCTTTTTCACCAAATATAGCTCTTAATAATTTCTCCTCTGCAGTAAGCTCTGTTTCACCTTTTGGTGTAACCTTACCTACAAGTATATCTCCTGGTCTTACTTCAGCACCTATTCTTATTATTCCATTTTCATCTAGATCTTTTAATACATCATCACCAATGTTTGGAACCTCTCTAGTTATTTCCTCAGGTCCAAGTTTTGTATCTCTAGATTCACAATCATAATCTTCTATATGAATTGTTGTTAATATATCGTCTTTTACTAAATCTTCAGATATTAAAATAGCATCTTCATAGTTATATCCTTCCCAAGTCATAAAACCAACAAGTATATTTCTACCAAGTGCAAGTTCACCTTTATCTGTTGATGGGCCATCGGCAATTACGTCACCTTTTTTAACTTTTTCACCTTTAAGTACAATTGGTTTTTGATTTATACAAGTACCTTGGTTTGATCTTTGATATTTTATTAAATGATACTCATCTTTTCCTGCTTTTGTATCAACAATTATTTTGTCTGCACTAACATATGAAACTACTCCATCATTTTTAGCAGTTATAACAATACCAGAATCTACAGCAGCTTTATACTCAATTCCAGTACCTACAATTGGACTATCTGTTCTTATAAGCGGAACAGCCTGACGTTGCATGTTTGCTCCCATAAGAGCACGTTTTGCATCATCGTTTTCTAGGAATGGTATCATTGCTGTTGCAACAGACACAAGTTGTTTTGGAGAAACATCCATTAAATCAACTTTTTCTTTTTCTATTTCTATGATTTCTTCTTGATGTCTTACTTTTACTCTTTTACGTACAAATTTATTTTCTTCATCTAAAGGCTCATTTGCTTGAGCAACAATATACTTATCTTCTTCATCAGCTGTTAAATATATTACTTCGTCTGTTACAACACCTGTCTCTTTATTTATAACTCTATATGGTGTTTCAATAAATCCATATCTATTAATTTTAGCAAATGTTGAAAGTGAAGATATAAGCCCTATATTTGGTCCTTCAGGAGATTCAATTGGACAAAGTCTACCATAGTGAGTATGATGAACATCACGAACTTCAAATCCAGCTCTTTCTCTAGTTAATCCCCCTGGTCCTAGTGCTGAAATTCTTCTTTTATGTGTAAGCTCTGCTAATGGATTAATCTGATCCATGAATTGTGATAGTTGAGAACTTCCGAAAAATTCTCTAAGTGCTCCCACTACTGGTTTTATATTAATTAATGTTTGAGGCGTAGCAACGTCTAAGTCTTGTGTTGCCATTCTTTCACGTACAACTCTTTCTAAACGAGCAAGACCTATTCTAAATTGATTTTGCAATAATTCTCCAACACATCTAACACGTCTGTTTCCTAAATGGTCAATATCATCTATTTCTCCCATACCAAATCTAAAATTTAAGAAATAGTTAATTGAAGCAACTATATCATCTAAAGTAGCACATTTTAAAACTAGTTTTTCTCTATTTAATTTTATCTTCTTTCTTAATTCTTTTTCGTCAACATCTCCAATTTTTTCAAGTAATTCTTTTAAAGCAGGCAAATACACATCTTCTTTTATTACATCTTTATCAATATCTATGCCTAAGTATGTTGAAATATCTACTGTATTATTACCAATTACTTTAACCTTTTTATCATCTCTTTTTACGTATACAACATTTATTCCAGAATTTTTAATTTCATAAGCCTTTTCACTTGTTATTTTTTCACCAGCATTAACAATTATTTCTCCAGTTTCTTGATTTATAACATTTTCAGCTGCAATTTGTCCAATAGTTCTTTCAGCAATACTTAGTTTTTTATTATATTTATATCTACCAACTCTTGCCAAATCATATCTTCTTGGTTCAAATAAAAGTCCAAATAATAAACTTTTAGCAGCATCAACATGTAAAGGTTCTCCAGGTCTTATCTTTTTATATATTTCAAGTAACGCGTCATCTTGGTTTCTAATTAAATCTTTATACACAATCTCTTTTAATAAATCATCTTCAAATAAGTCATTTATTTGTGCATCAGAACTAATTCCAAGAGCACGAAGAAGTACTGTAATAGGTACTTTTCTTGTTCTATCTACTCTTGCATATATCATATCTGTTGAATCAGATTCATATTCAAGCCATGTACCACGTATAGGCATTACAGTTGCAGAATAAAGAAATTTACCAGTTTTGTCTCTTTCAGAGGCAAAATATACACCAGGTGATCTAACAAGTTGAGATATTATAACTCTTTCAGCTCCATTTATTAAAAATGTACCACTGTCAGTCATAACAGGTAAATCCCCTAAAAATATTTCTTGTTCTTTTATTTCACCTGTTTCACGATTAATTAAACGTACTTGTACTTGAAGTCTTGATGAATAAGAAGTATTTCTTTCTTTTGCTTCTTCTATACTATATTTTGTTTCCTCTTCTAATCTGTAATCAACGAACTCTAATAATAAGTTACCAGAAAAGTCAGATATTGGTGATGCATCAGATAATACATCTTTTAATCCTGACTTTAAAAACCATTCATATGATTGCTTTTGAATATCAATTAAATCAGGCATTTCAATAACTTCTTTGATATTTGAAAAACTCATCCTTGTTGTTTTTCCACTTTTTATTTCATGAACCATTTTAATACCCCCAAAACACGAACAAAAAACAGACAACAAAAAGCCAAATTAGTTTACATAACAACTAATTTGATCTCTTTATGTATCTTTTTTAACTAATTATATTTTTGACTTTTTTCAACTATTTTAACCATCCTTTTATGTTATAGTTTACATAGTAATATATTATAGAAACACTGTTTTTAATATTATACCACACAATAAAAGTCAAAGTCAAGAAATAAATAGTATTTTATGCAAAAAAGTGAAAAGTGAAAAAAGGCTACTAATCAACCATATTTATTAATAAAATTTTTAAAGAACTATATAAGTACTGATATAAAGC
>CAYSKD010000002.1:0-18134 GCA_964431665.1 uncultured Clostridium sp. | reverse complement strand
TATACATTTGCTTCCTTTTTTTAATTAAAATCACCTTATATATTGTTGTATATTTTAAGTACTATTTTTTAACTAGCTACTATTTTTTTATTAAACTGTTTTCTATACCATTTGTTAAGTTGCCTTCTATTTCTGAATATTTGCACCTTATTACTATCAATATCGTTTATTTTATTTAATATTTCATCTCTTTTATTTTTTCTCCAGTTTACTACAAGCCAAAAGAACTTCCAATTCATTCGTTCTTTGCAGCCCGGTATTTCTTTTTTTTCTTTACCATGAGTTTTAATAAATCTACCTAACACTCCCTTAATCTGTGCTATAGTTGAATAATCTAAAAAAATAACAAAATCTGATTTATTAAGGCGATATTGCAATGTAGAGCGGTATGTTCCGTCTATAATCCATTTATCTTCGTTAACTTTCTCAAGAATTATCTTATCTCTCTCATCTTTATCTCTAATTTGCCAATTACTTAAATGATGTATTCCATCTATATGATAAACGGGTAAATTAAGTTGTTTTCCTAAATTTTGGGCAAGTGTTGTTTTTCCTGTTCCACTACCCCCTATTATACATATTCTTTGCATACAAATCCCCTACTAGTCTATACAATCGCTTAACAATATCTTACCTAGATCTAGTATCCTTCAATTCTAATAATTTTTATTATACTTCAAGACATTATATTTATCAAGTTATTTTATAAAAGAGATTTAACTTTTTATTTCGCCTTCTTGTCTCTTTTATACAAAAGTGTTTTTCTTGTATAATACCTACATATGTAATTCTTCTAAAATAATATTGTTTAAATTAATGCTAAGTGATATAATATTTTTGAAAGTGGTGAGATATATGAGTGCTACGTTATATATAAACAAATCAAATGTTATTTATAACCTTGAAAATATACTAAAAAATTTAAAAGGAAAGTCTAACATTATAGCTATGGTAAAAGCAAATGCTTATGGTGCTGGTATAGTTGATTTTTCACGTTTATTACAAAATAATGGAATAAATGACTTTGGTGTAGCTTTAGTAAATGAAGGTGTCACATTAAGAAAATCAGGTATTACAGGTATGATACTTATAACGTCACAGTTTTTAGAAGATGAAATAAAAGATATCTTAGATAATGATTTATCAGTATCTTTATCTAATTTAGATATTGCCTATACTTTAAATAATATTGCTAAAAGTTATAACAAAAAAGTTAAAGTACATATAAAAATAGATACTGGAATGGGAAGATTAGGATTTTTATCTAACGAAGTTATTGAGGCTGTAAATACCATAAATAGAGAGTTAAAAAATATAATAATTGAAGGAATTTATACTCATTTATCTTGTGCTGATACTGATGATTATTATACTAAATCACAATTAAATATATTTAATGATATAATATCTAACTTAATACAAACAATGTCTTTTAAATACATACATGCTTTAAACAGTGCAGGCATTTTAAAATATAGTTGTCCACATTGTACACATGTAAGATGTGGTATATTATTATACGGATATTTGCCAGACAACTCACTAAAAAGTCTAATTGATTTAAAGCCATGCCTTGCTTTAAAAGCACCAATAATACGAATTCACAATACTACTTTTCCAGAAAAAATTAGTTATGGAGCAACTTATATAGCTCCAAGTAAGTCAACTATTGCTACAATACAAATAGGATACGCTGATGGCTTTGCAAGAAACTTATCAAATAAATACTATGTTAAGGTAGGTAATAATAAGTGTAAGGTAATAGGTAATATTTGTATGGATATGTGTATGATAGATATATCTAAAGTAAAAGAAAAAATAAATGTTGGAGACGAAGTAACAATTTTCGAAAATGAAGAAGATATTTCTAATATTGCATCTATTTGTAACACAATTAATTATGAAGTAATATCAAGGATTAGTACTAGAGTTGAAAGAAAATACATCAATTAGTTTTATTCATTTTTATAATTTTATATTAAAACAAAACTGACTAATATTTGCTTAGTCAGTTTATCCTTTTATATGTTACCCTCTTTTAGTCTTTCTGCTCTATCTGCAGTTATTAATGCTTCAATCATTTCATCCAGATTACCATTTAAAAAACTTTCTAATTGGTAAATTGTATAGTTTATTCTATGATCTGTAACTCTACTTTGTGGGTAATTATATGTCCTTATTTTTTCACTTCTATCTCCATGCCCTACCTGTAATTTTCTTGTATTTGCAAGTTCAGTCTCTTGTTTTTCCTGTTCCATTTTATATAATTTCGCTCTTAACATTGTCATTGCAGTTTCTTTATTTTGCAATTGTGAACGTTCATTTTGACAAGAAGTAACGATTCCCGTTGGTAAGTGTGTAATTCTAATTGCAGACGATGTTTTATTTACGTGTTGCCCACCTGCTCCACTTGATCTATATGTATCAATTCTTAAATCATTTGGATTAATTTCAACTTCTACATCTTCTACTTCTGGCAAGACTGCAACTGTTACAGTAGATGTATGTATTCTTCCACTTGCTTCTGTCTCTGGTACACGTTGAACCCTATGAACACCACTTTCAAACTTTAATCTACTATACGCACCCTTTCCTTTTAACATAAATGAGACTTCTTTAATTCCACCTATTCCAGTCTCATTTATATCAATTATTTCAATTTGCCATTTTTTAAGTTCAGCATACATTGTATACATTCTATATAAATTATATGCAAATAATGCTGCTTCTTCACCACCTGCTCCACCACGTATTTCAATTATTACGTTGTTATCATCATTTACGTCCTTTGGTAATAATAAAATTTTTAACTCATTTTCTAAGCTAGGTAACTTTTCTTTATTTGAATAATACTCTTCCTCAGCCATCTCCTTCATAACAGGGTCTGACATTAACTCTTGTGCGTCTTCCATATCTTGTTTTACTTTTTTATATTCTAAATATTTATCCACTACATCTTTTAAAGCAGATTGCTCTTTCATAAGCTTTTTCCAATTATTTTGATCTGCAATCACGCTAGGATCAGAAATCTGATTTGTAAGCTCATTATACTTTTGTAATAATTCTTCTAATTTGTCAAACATAAAAAATTCATCCTCCAAATGTGCATAAACATTGTACCATATTTTGCATAAACTTTCAATAGCAAAATTTGTCTATAAATATTTAGTTTAAATTTTACATATTATAATGTATTTATATTATCCAATAAAAAAGGCAATATATTATAACAATTATAATATACTGTCTGTATTAATTTGACTATTATACATCCCTATCCTCATTAATTATATTGAGTTGAGCTTGAAGCATAGAACTAACTCTAATTTTATATATCTGCATTTGCTTTCTTTTATCCTCTAATTCATTTTCTGCATTTTTTATTTTTTCTTTTAATTCCTCTAATTGGTTTTTAGAATCAATTTCTGCCTCTCTTTTTATAATATCAGCATCTCTTTTAGCATTTTCTTTTATAACTTCAGCTTCATTTTGAGCATTTTCAATAGTTTTAGTTATTCCTTCTTCAATTGATTTATAATACTTTACAGACTCTTGCATTGCATTAACTTTATCTTTTAATTCGTTATTTTGTTTATATAAAAACTCATAATCTTCCATTACTTGCACTAAGAAGTCTTCAACATCGTTTATTTCATAACCTCCAAGTTTAGTCTTTTTAAAATTTTTATTATCAATATCTAACGGTGTTAACATATATACTCCTCCTTTTTAAAAAAAAGCAGACTTTTCAGCCTGCAAAATTATTATTTAAGCCATGAAAAAGATGTCTTTTGCTTATACTGGCTTTTTTCAATATCATTTTGAATTTCAACATTTTTTGGAGTCATTAAATAAATTAAATTTGAAACTTTTTGAATTGTACCCTCTATCATAAAAGTTGCTCCACTTAAAAAATCTAATATTCTTCTTGCATCTTCTTTTCCAACATTTTCTAAATTAATTATAACAGATTTTTTATTTTTTAAATAAGCTCCTATTTCTTCAACGTCTTCATAACAAGTTGGTTGTGTTATGACCATTTTAGATGAAGAAACTGCAGTATTCATAGGTATTACCTTGGTTTGAATACTTTTTGCACCATAAGGACTTTCATTTTCTATTTCAGAGAATGACCTTCTTACTCTATTCTTTGGTTTTATATATGTTTCTTCTTCAACTTCATTTTCATTTTCATTTTCATAATTTACTGTTTCTTCGTAATCTTCACCATCTTCATCTTGTCCACCTATTCCAATCATATCCATGAACTTGTTAATTATTGCTGCGCTCATATATTTTCCTCCTTACGATATTCTTACACTTTAATTATGCAATAAAAGATAAAATATGTCAATACTTTTTTTAAAAGTTTACACTTTTTCGACATTATTTCACAAATTATTTAATTTGCCCATATAAAATTAACGGCAGGATAATATGCTAAAGGATTCGTAGTTTTTCCATCTATACGTACTTCCAAATGTAAATGTGGTCCTGTTGAGTTTCCAGTACTTCCTACATATCCAATTACTTGTCCTTTGACTACAGTTTGTCCTTTTGATACCGTAAGCGAACTACAGTGACCATATAACGAAATATAGTTCTTTCCATCATCTAAACATTCACCATGATCAATCATCACATAATTTCCATATCCATAGTTACTATATGTAGCAACAGATACAACACCAGATTCTATTGCCTTTATTGGCTTACCAAATATACCACTTCCAGCAATATCTGTACCAGTATGTGCACTACCTGCTGGATTTACTAAATTGTATACTTGCCCATATGCTGTTGTTATAGTTGTATATCCATCAACCGGCCAAACAAAGTTTCCACCAGTAAATGTTGTTGTAGCATTATTTGCTTGTGCTTCAGCTAATACTCTTGCTACTTCCTCCTCTACTTTTTTTAAAGCTTCTTGTCTTTTTTGAGCTAATAATTCTGAATTTGCTTTTAACTCATTTTGGGAATTCTCTAAACTACTTACCTTATTTTGTTTAGCAGTCATTGCATCGTTTATAGCGTCAGTTGACTTTTGCAAATCATACTTTAATTGATCAAGTTGTAATTTTTGAACTTCTATATCCTTCTTTATATAATCTATATATTCTTTTTGATTTTGCATATTAGTTACTAAAGATTTATCATATTCTAATATGCTATTATACACATTCATCTTTGCAAAAAAATCAACTATACCTTTAGCAGAAAATAATATGTCCCAAAATGTAGGTATACCATTTTCATATATAGCTCTAAGTCTAGTAGTATACATATCTTCTGCTGCGTTATAACTTTGTGCAGAGTTTTGCAAAGCTGTTTCATTTTCTTCTAGTTTTGCATTAACAGTGTCTATTTGCTCTTGCAAAGAAGCAAGCTCTCTACTATATTTATCCATTTGTGAATCAAGTTCTGCTATTTCATAATTATACTGAGCAAGCTCCTTTTCAATTCCAGTTAATTTTTCGGCATTCTCTTTTTCTTGCTGTTTTACTTTTTCTAATTCTGTATTATATTCTGATATTTTATTATCAGCAAATATAGCCGACGTTGTAAGCAAAATAATTGTAAAAAAAGCAAATACTTTTTTTATATTAGATTTATATTTAACTACTTGCATTATTTAGCTACCCCCTATACCTTTAAATATTTTTTTATTGATATAGCGCTGCCAAATATTCCTATAAATAGTCCTAAGAATATATATGCTATAAGTATTTGATACCACAAACTTGTATATGGCAAAAATCCAAACACACCAAGCGATGATCCAAGCTTTGGTATTTGTGCATAAAGTACAACATATGCAATTGAAATCACAAGAAAAGATACTAAAGCCGATACTAACCCCATTATAGCACCTTCAATAATAAATGGTGTTCGTATAAAACTATTAGTTGCACCAATATATCTCATTATGAATATCTCACGTTTATTAGAATATACAGCTAGTTTTATAGTATTAGATATTATAAATATACTTACAATAAATAATACTGTACCAACTACAATTACAAAAATATTTACAATTTTTGAAATTGCTATAACAGCATTTATTTTATCTTCATCATATCTTACTTTATATATTCCATCTATTTTGCTTACTGCATTTTTGACTGATTCACTTTGATTGATATTTTCAAATTTTACTACAAATGTTGCAGGAAATATTTTTAAATTATCCATTCCTTCTAAGAAATATTCTTGATCTTTAAATACTTCTTTTGCATATTCATATGCCATATCCTGATCTAGATAATTAACTTCTTTTACACCTTCAATTTGCTTTATCTCATCTTCCATATAATTAATTTCATCTTCAGTTGCACTATCTTCTATAAATGCTTGCAATCCCTGTTCAACTTTTATAGTTTCAACATTTTTATTTACATTTTGAAATAGTACTATAAATATTCCAAGTACAAGCATTGTAGCACAAATTATAAGCATAGTAGAGAAGGTTTTTGAACCATGTTTTCTTAAATTATCATATCCTTCTTTAATTAAATAAGTTTTTGTATTCATATTCTAGTAACCTCCCTTTTGTTCATCTTTTACAATTTTACCGTGATCAAGTGCAATAACCCTTTTTGATAAATTATTTACTATATCTTTTGCATGTGTTACAACAAGAATTGTTGTTCCTCTTGCATTTATATCTAAAAGAGTTTTAAAAATTTCATTTGCAGTTACAGGGTCTAAGTTACCAGTTGGTTCATCTGCTATTATTATTGGAGGTTTTGTTACAAGTGCACGAGCAAGTGATATACGTTGCTGCTCTCCTCCAGAAAGTTGATTTGGATAATATTTTTCTTTACCAGAAAGTCCAACCATTTCAAGCGCACTTTTTACTTTTGCTTGTATTTCTCTTTCAGAACATTCAATTACTCTTAAAGCAAAAGATATATTTTCAAAAACATCTCTATCATACAATAATCTAAAATCCTGAAATACGAAACCTATTTTTCTTCTTAAATATGGTATATCTTTATTTTTTAATTTTCCTATATCTTTACCATCAATTAATATTTTTCCAGATGTAACATCTTCTTCTTTTATCATTAATTTTAAAAATGTTGATTTACCAGATCCAGAAGGTCCTACTAAGAAAGCAAATTCACCTTTTTCAATTTTTAAGCTAACATTATCTAAAGCTACGACATCATGATTATATTCTTTTTTTACATTAATAAATTCTATCATTTGTTTTTTCCTTTCAAAATCTTTATATCAAAAATATTCAAATATACATAAAAATCATATCATAAAAGAAATCTTTTGTCTATACATTTCTAAATTTTTTGCATTTCTTTTAGTACTTTTCTAATAATGTCTTCTACTTTATCATTTTCTATATCTAATTTTGAAATTACTTCTTTTATATCCTTTACATTATATCCTAATACTTGCAAAGCTGTTATTGCTTCACTTTGGTTTGGATTTTCTACTTTTTTCTTTGATTTATTTATATCTAAATTTTCTATATCTTCTTTTAATACCTTATCTTTTAATTCAAATATAATTTTTTGAGCCATTTTAGGTCCAATACCTGGTATTGCTTTAAGACTTAATACATCATCAGTAGCTATAGCAACGCACATATCGCTAGCATTTACATTAGCTATTATCCCTAAGGCTACTTTTGGACCAACTCCACTAACACTAATTAATTTTTTAAAGAAGTTTAGAGTCTCAATAGATAAAAATCCAAATAATTTCATGTCATCTTCTTTAACTTGTAAATATGTATTTATTTTTACTTCATCTTTTATATCTTGTAATTTTTGTAATTCATTTTCTGGCATATATATTTCATATCCAATATTATTTACATTTATTATTACTCTATCTTTTAATATATTTTCCACTTTTCCCTTAAAAAATGCGTACATCTTTGACACCTCTTGTATATATTCTACACAAAAGATTTAAAAAAGTCAAATAATTTAATTTTTATTTTATTATCCCTTTTGGACTTTTACAGTATCCACAACATCTTCTAAATTAGTATATTTACCATTAATCAAAATATCAATTATTTCATCTTCCTCATCTTCCTCAATATTTTCCATATTTATTATTATTTCAACTTTTTTATTTTTCATATTATTTTTACTAAATATTTTATATGTAGTAAAATATTTATATGAAAATACTTCAAAAAATGACATTGTTGTAAATATTATACCCATTATTGCTAATAAATATATTAAAGTTTCTATTATATTACACATTTTAATCACCTATGATATTATATTAATTCTTTTTTTATTTGTTAAATTTGTACAAGTTAAGTGAATATTTATTATATAATTTACAAATAATATATTTGAGGTGTTAATATGTTTTCAAATAATGATATGCCAGTTGGTTTTGTAATGTCACTTGCTCAAAATGAAAAAGCTCTTAATTACTATTCTACGTTAGCCAATTATGAAAAGGAAAATATAAAAAATTATATAAAGGGAGCAAGAACAGGTGAAGAAGCAAAAATGAGAATAGAAACAACTATACAAAATTTAGAAAAAAATATACAATAAAAAAGTATTTTAAATTATTACAAAAAAATAGCTATTACAAAATTAATTTCTAATTTTATAATAGCTTAATATTTATTATATTTTTTATTTATTTTTATTTTTGTTATTTTTGCTAAACTTAGCTATCAAACCATCTAACATGTACCATAATGATGATGCTATGCAAACAGATGAATAAGTTCCAACCAAAATACCAATTATTAAAGGAAGTGCAAATTCAATAAGTACTTGTTGTGAATTTATTAATGCAAATATATATACTATAACAATAACAATTATTGTAGTTAAAGATGTGTTTATTGTTCTTTTCATAGTTTGAGAAATACTTGTATTTATTGTATCCTTTAAATCATTTGATTTTGTTACTTTTCGTTTATTTTCTCTTATTCTATCATATACAACAATTGTATCATTTATAGAATATCCAATTATAGTAAGAATAACCGCAACAAATGTAGAATTTATAGGTAATTTAAATATTCCATATATTGAAATTACAAATAATGCATCATGAACTAAAGAAATAATTGCAGTAATTGCAGCACTAAAACCTAATGTTTTAAATCTAATTCCAATATATAATAATATAATAACTATAGAAACAACAATTGCAGTTAATGCAGAGCTTAATAACTCTTTTCCGTATGCGGGTTGTATATTTCTAATAGATGGTTCATCCATATCACTAAATTTTTCTTTTAATGCTTCTATAACTTTATCTGATGTTTCTTCATCCATAACATCAGCAGTTATTGCAACTGTATAGTCACCAACAGAAGTCTTTTGCACTAATGGTTTTGTTCCTGTTATTTCTTTTACTATATTTTCCAAATCATTATTATCAAATTCTGATTTTAAATCTACCTCAATCTTAGTTCCACCCTTAAAATCTATATCAAACTGATAACCTGTTATAATACCATATGTTATCCCACCAATAATAACTACTAAAGAGAATATTAAAAATATATATCTATGTTTTAAAAAGTCCATATTATTTCTCCTCCTTTCTTATACCAAATAAGAAAGAATTATTACTAGCTATTGGTAAAAATTGCTTTAATATAAATTTAGTAATTACAACAGCTGTAAGTAAACTTACTAAAACACCTATTGCAAGAATAATTCCAAATCCTTTTACTGGGCCTATTCCAAAAATATACAAGAGCAATCCAACTGTAAAAGTAGTTATATTTCCATCTATAATTGCTGCCATAGCATTTTTAAAACTTCTATCAAATGCTTTTTTAGGTGAATTCTTGGCTTTTAATTCTTCTTTTAATCTTTCAAAAATTATAACATTAGCATCTACAGCCATACCAACAGAAAGTATTAAACCTGCTATTCCTGGTAAAGTTAAACTTATTCCAGTAGAAGACATGATAAGAAGTATAATAGAAACATATGCAATTAAAGAAATACTTGATACTATACCAGGAAGTCTATATAAAATAATCATAATTAAACATACAACTATAAGAGCAACAACTCCAGCATAAATACTTACTTCAAGAGCCTTTTGACCAATATATGGTCCTACATATTCTTTATTAATTACATCTAAACTAAATGGCAATGTACCAGAATCAATTAACATTGCATATTCTTCTGCTTGCTCTTTTCTTTCTGCATAAGTACCACTACTTCCCATAGTTATTATTGCAGTATTAGAATCAATTTTACTATTTACTATTGGAGAAGTTATACAATCTTCATCTAAATATATTGAAATTGCTTGACCAATTAAATTACCAGTAGCTTCTGAAAATTTATCTTGTCCATCTTTACTAAAAGTTAATACAACATGAGGTGATGGCATTCCTGTACTATCTACTGCATCATCACTATATTTTGCACTAGCTATATCATCACCAGATAAAATAACATTTCCATCAGGATCTCTAAATTCAATTTTAGCTGTTTTATCTAGTCCTTCAACTGCACTTAAAGGATCTTTTGATGTATCATTTATATCTGCAGGTATTTCAACAGTTATCTGACCTGTTGCTACATCTGATCTAACTATATAGTCATAAATATTCTTTTTTTCAAGTCTTGTTCGTATTACAGTTTCAGATTTTTTTAAATCATCTTCAGAAATTGCGGATTCATCTTCACTTTTTGCTTGATAAACTATAGTAACACCACCACTAATATCAAGACCTGTTTTAATACTTTTAGCGCTTTTTATAATCTGCTTTCCTGCAATATTAACACCAAATATTACTACATAAGCTAAAACAAAAATCACTATAACTGATATTATTAGTTTAATAATATTGTCTTTTTTCAATTTTATCCCTCCATAACACTCACATTATACTATTTTTAACTTTACTAGTCAATGATTTTACGACATTTTTCGGAATAAAAAATAATCTTAAGTTACGTTTATAACTCAAGACTCATTTTTAATAGGATTCTTTTCTTTCACTTTATTCATCTTTATTTACATTTTTTAAGCTTTCTAAAAATTCTTCATGTGTTTGAGTTTCCTCTGATAAGTTTTCTACTTTATTTTCTACTTTATTTTCTACTTTTATATCAATATTTTTTTCTTCATATTCATCTTTTTTTATTTTATCACTATCGTTAGATTCACTCTTTGCAGAATGAACTAGTTTTTCAATCTTTTCATAATAATCTTTAGGTTCTTTAATGCCATATATAACTAAACCATTACTATACTCATTTTCAGCATTAGTATAAATAACAATTATACCAAATCCTAGCAATCTATCCCATATTGACCTTCTAATCTCTACTTCTTTTACATTTTCGTATTTAATATTTTTCTTATGTTGATTTAAAAAAGCATCTTCATATGTCATATATTCATCATAAAAAGTATATGTTATATTTTCATACTGCATTTTCTTCATAACAATATGTACAATTAATTTTATTATAGAAAAGATAATTGCAATAATAAAAGCAAAATACATAACAATATTAAAATTTATACCATTTATATTGCTAATATCTACTTTATCTTTAAAAACAAAAAATATAACAAATCCCAAAATAAATATTAACAT
The DNA here is from genome assembly GCA_964431665.1 of uncultured Clostridium sp. Classification (GTDB taxonomy): domain Bacteria; phylum Bacillota; class Clostridia; order TANB77; family CAG-465; genus CAG-465. The sequence continues at coordinate 6,547 of CAYSKD010000002.1, read as the reverse complement.
CAAAATAATAGAAGATTTTATTTTCTTTCCTGTAGGCATACCAAGCTCATATATAAAATCAAATCTAGGAGTTATTTTTAATATAGGCTCTTTTTTTTCACCTTCCATACTATCACCTACTTTTCAATCATAGTACCAATTTTTTCGCCATCTATTGCTCTTTTTATAGAATTTTCTTCATTTAAAGCAAATACACATATTGGAATTTTATTCTCCATACATAAAGTTATTGCTGTTGTATCCATAACACATAATCCTTCTGATATAGATTGCATATATGAAACTTCATTATATTTCTTTGCATCTTTATATTTTTTTGGATCTTTGTCATATACTCCATCAACATTTTTAGCAAGAAGTATTATTTCAGCTTCCATTTCTATTGCTCTAAGAGCAGCAGCAGAATCAGTTGTAAAGTATGGATTTCCAGTACCACATGCAAAAATAACTATTCTTCCTTTTTCTAAATGTCTAACAGCTCTTCTTCTAATATATGGCTCTGCTATTTGCTTCATTTCAATTGCAGTCATAACTCTTGTAGGACATCCTTTACTCTCTATCATTTCTTGAAGTGCTAAAGCATTTAAAGCTGTAGCAAGCATTCCCATATAATCAGCTGTTGTTCTTTCCATATAACCTTCTCCGTATTTACCACGCCAAAAGTTTCCAGCACCTATAACTATTCCTATTTCAACTTTAGCCTTAGATAAATCAACTAATTGATTTACAATTCTTTCAAGTTTATCTTTATCAATTCCTCTTCCATCTTCTTTTCCTATAGCTTCACCACTAAGTTTAATTAATACTCTTTTATACTTTGAACTCATAATTTCCTCCCATTTTTTCTTATTATATATTATACAAATACTTTTTTCAAGAATTTGAATTAAATTTGAATACATTAACTAGCTATAGCATTTTATTTGTACAAATGTTTTAGATGATAATACACTTCTGTTTATATTAAAATATATAAAAAAAGCTAAGTAAAATATAATCTAAATTACTTAGTTTTCTTTAATATTCTGCAGTTTATTTCAATTCTATTAACTTTTCTATTAACTTCTTTTTAAGTTCTATAGGTAATAAATTATAGTTATTTATTTCATTTAATTCTATTAGACAAATCTCATATTTACCATACTTTTCTATATCAACGTTTGTCCACTCTGGACCTGTTCCAGTACCAATATTGCCATTTAATATTTCACATAAAAAGAATTTTTCATCTCTATTTAAATCTTCATTGTTTAAATACAAAAATTCTTTTGTTAAATTAACAGTTATACCTAATTCCTCTTCTACCTCACGTATTGTAGCTTGTTCATATGTTTCACCATTTTCTACATGACCTCCTGGAATAGTATAATAGATCTTTTCAATATTTCCTTCTTTAAATTTTGTTCTTTTAATAGTTACAATCTTTTTTATGTTATTTTCATTAACAACTATAATTGCTCTTCCTGTCTTTTCTTTATTCATATAACCACCTATATATTAATATTTAATTTATTTAGCAAGCTTTCTAAACCTTCTTCATCATTATATTCTATTGTAAGTCTTTGATGTTTCTTTGTTGAATCTATTTTAACCTTATATCCAAAATAATCTTTTAATTTATCTTCGATTCTTTGATAAAAAACAGTTTTTGGTTGCTTTTTTGTAGATTTTCTTTCATACTCATCTGCACCATAGATTAATTTCTCCACTTCTCTTACAGTTAATTTCTTTTCGATTATTTTCTCAGCAATTTTTATTTGTTTTTCTGCATCATCTAATACAAGCAAGGCTCTGGCTTGTCCTTCAACTAATTTTCCTTCTAACAAATAATCTAATATTTTATCTGGTAATCTTAATAATCTCATTATATTAGAAATTGTTGGTATACTTTTTCCTGTAATTTTAGCAACTTCAGATTGCGTATATCCATCTATTTCCATTAGTTCTTTTATAGCCTTTGCTATTTCTACAATGTTTAAATCTTCCCTTTGTATATTTTCAATTAAGGCAACTTGCTTTTTTCTTGTATCTGTATAATCTTTTATAATTGCTGGTATTTCTTTTAAGCCAGCATTTTTTGCGGCTCTCCAGCGTCTTTCTCCAGCAACTATTGTGTAACCATTTTCATCTTTTACTACAAGTATTGGTTGCAATACGCCATTTTCTTTTATTGAATTAGTTAATTCTTCTAATTTATCTTTATCAAACACCTTTCTTGGTTGGTTTAACATAGGTTCTACTTCAGTTATATTAAGCTCAACTACCTTATCAATTTCTTTATATTTTTTTTCTTTTTTTGGATTAGCTACTTCTTTTACTTCTTGTATATCTTCGCCAAAGAAAGCGTCTAGTCCTCTTCCAAGTCCCTTCTGAGATTTAGCCATATCAATTATTCTCCTTTCTCATTTAATTTTATTAATTCCTTTGCAAGTTTTTTATATGTTTCTGCACCTTTAGAATCAGGATCATATAAACTAATAGGTAAACCATGACTAGGTGCTTCACTTAAACGAATATTACGTGGTATAACTGTTTGAAATACTTTATTTGAAAAATACTTTTCTACTTCTTGAGCTACTTGAGTTGATAGATTTGTCCTAGAATCAAACATTGTAAGTACTACTCCTTCTATTTCTAGTTCTTTGTTTAAGTGTTTTTGAACAAGTTTTATTGTATTTACAAGTTGTCCTAATCCTTCTAAAGCATAATACTCACATTGTATTGGTACAAGTACACTATCAGAAGCTGTAAATGAATTAAGTGTTATAAGACCTAGAGATGGTGGGCAATCAATAAATATATAATCATACTCATCTCTTATTTTTTCTATTGCATATTTTAGTCTATTTTCCCTTGAAACCATTGATACAAGCTCTATTTCAGCACCAGCTAAATTAATATTTGCTGGACAAATATCAAGTTTTTTTATCATTGTATTTTGTATAGTTTCACATATATCTAAATCTTCAACTAGCACGTTATATATAGACTTATCTTCATGAGCTTCTGCTCCAAGACCACTTGTAGCATTACCTTGAGGATCAATATCTATTAACAATACTTTTTTTCCTTTTTGTGCAATACATGCACTTAGATTAACTGCTGTTGTTGTCTTTCCTACTCCACCCTTTTGATTTGCTATTGATATTACTTTTGCCATTAAAATTCACCTCATGAATACATTATATTACATTTTAAAACAAAAATAAAGAGGAAAACAAGAATTTCTCATTTTCCTTCTGTAAAAGTTAAAAATTTGTTATAATTTTGCATGTTATTATTTTATAATATTATAATGGCTTTTTCTTTATTTTAGCATTATCTCTTGGATACTTACTTAAAGTATTTTTATATTTTAAAATCTCAATGATATATCTATTATATTTTTCTTCATTTAAATAATAGTTATACTGATATTTATTTATTATTTTTGAGCCTAATATTTCTAGAGATTTTTTAGAATTTTCTATCTCTATATTAACATTATCTCCTTTTAAAAATAAACATCTGCCATTTATTTTTAAATATGCTATATCATACTCTAAAAGTACATTTAAAGGAGCAACTGCTCTTGATACTGCTATATCAAACTTTTCCCTATATTCTTCATTATGTGCAAATTCTTCAGCTCTTGCATGAACTATCTCTACATTAATTAAATCTAATTTATTAATTACTTCTTGTAAAAATATTAATCTTTTATTTAACGCATCTAACAAAGTTATATTTACTTTACCTTCAAAAAATATCGCAATTACAATACCTGGAAAGCCAGCTCCTGTACCAACGTCTATTACCTTTTCTCCTTGATTTATATATTTTACAACTTCTAAGCAATCAATAAAATGTTTCATAATAATATCTTCTTCTTTTGTAATGCTTGTCAAATTAATCTTTTCGTTCCATTCAACAATCATATTTTTATATTCTTCAAATTTAGAAATCATATTATCTGTTAATTCTATATCAATATTCTTAGCCTCATTATATAGTTTCTCTCTAAAGCTGTATTTGCCATTTAAATTCATTTTCATATGAAAACCTCACTTTATACTATTTTGACTTAAATATATTAATAAAACAGAAATATCGGCCGGAGAAACGCCAGAAATTCTAGATGCTTGTCCAACAGATAGTGGCTTTTGTTTATTTAACTTCTGTCTTGCTTCTAAACTTAAACCTTTAATACTTTCATAATCTATATCCATACTTAGTTTTTTTTCTTCTAACCTTTTAAATTCCTCTATTTGTTCTAATTGTAGTTTAATATATCCTTCATATTTTATTTCTATTTCAGTTTCTTCTACCACTGAGTCAGGTAAATTAGGTCTATTTTCATCGATTTCTTTTAAATTAGAATAATTCAATTCACTTCTTTTAATTAAGTCAGAAAGTTTAACACCTGTTTCTAATTTAGAACTATTTAAACTTTCCAAAATGCTATTAACCTTAGTCGTAGGCTTTATACTAGTATTTCTTAACCTTTCAACTTCATTTTCAATAGCTTTTTTCTTATTTAAAAACCTCTCATACCTTTCATCAGATATAAGCCCAATATCGTGGCCTTTTGGAGTAAGTCTTAAATCTGCATTATCTTGTCTTAAAGTTAATCTATACTCTGAGCGAGATGTCATCATTCTATATGGTTCGTTAGTCCCTTTTGTAACTAAATCATCAATTAAAACTCCAATATATGCTTCAGATCTATCAAGTATAAATGGTTCTAAATTATCAATCTTTCTTGCAGCATTAATTCCAGCCATTATACCTTGTGCTGCAGCTTCTTCATATCCTGAACTTCCATTTACTTGACCAGCAAAAAATAATCCTTCAATACCTTTATATTCTAAGTTTAATTTCAAATTTGTAGAATCAATACAATCATATTCAATTGCATATGCAGGTCTCATCATCTTAGCATTTTCAAGACCAGAAATAGACCTATACATTTGAATTTGTACTTCTTCTGGTAGTGATGAAGACATCCCTTGTATATACATCTCAGAAGTGCTTTCACCCAACGGTTCTATAAACAATTGGTGTCTTTCTTTATCATTAAATCTTACTACTTTATCTTCGATGGATGGGCAATAACGTGGGCCTATACCATGTATTCTACCACTATATATAGGTGATCTATCAAGATTATTCATAATTATTTCATGAGTTTTTTTATTAGTATACGTTAAATAACAATCAACTTGTTTTTTATTTATAATATCTTTGTTTCCTTCATTTTCAAAAGAAAAAGGAACTATTTTTTCATCTCCATGTTGAACTTCCATTTTTTCTAAATTCATATTTTTTATGTTAATTCTAGCTGGCGTACCTGTTTTAAATCTTCTAAGTTCTACTCCTATATCTAATAAACTTTGTGATAAATCATTAGCTGGAAACACACCGTCTGGACCACTTTCATAAGAAACTTCTCCAATAATCACTTTTCCTTTTAAATATGTCCCTGTTGCAACAACTATAGACTTTGCATAAACTGTAGCACCAATCTTTGTTTTAACACCAACTACCTTACCATTTTCAACTAATATTTTAACAACTTCTGCCTGATAAATATCTAAATTTTCTTGATTTTCCATTGTTTGTTTCATTTTTATATGATACATTCTTCTGTCTGATTGTACCCTTAAAGAATGTACTGCAGGACCTTTAGACATATTAAGCATTTTAGATTGTATAAAAGTACTATCAGCATTTTTTGCCATTTGACCTCCAAGTGCATCAATTTCTCTAACTAAATGTCCTTTTGATGTACCACCAATACTCGGATTACATGGCATATTAGCAAGAGTATCTAAATTTATAACAAAAACAGCTGTCTTCTTCTTAAGTCTTGCAGATGCAAGCGCTGCTTCACATCCAGCATGACCAGCCCCTATTACAACCACGTCATATTCACCAAGTGAATAGTTATTTTCACTCATATTTACACCTACTTTCCTAAACAAAACTTTTCAAATATTTTATTTATTACGTCAATATTTACATCACTACCTATAATTTCCCCTAAAGATTTAGTTGCGCTTTTAATATATATAGAAACAATATCTATAGGCTCTCCTTTATTAACTTCATCTTTTGCTTGCATTAAAAATGTAACTGCATTATTTAGTAAATTTTTTTGTCTTTCATTTGTTATTATAATTTGTTTTGAAAAATCCAAATCAAATTTATTAAATATCTCAATAATCTTATTTTTTAATTCTTCTATTCCCTCATTATTTATAATTGATATAGGTATAATATTTTCTATATCAATTTGCTCTAATTCATTCATAATAGTATCATAAATTGATTTTTCTGTTTTATCTATCTTATTTATCAATGTGATTAATTTTAGTTCTTTATTTTTAATTTTAGAAAGCATAGCAATTTCTTCTTTTGAAATTCCCTCTTCACCATTTATTAAAAATAAAACTAAATCAACTTCATCTAATTTTTTTAAACTCTTCTCTACTCCAATTTTTTCGACAACATCATCAGTCTTCCTTATACCAGCAGTATCATAAATGTTTAAAACAACTCCATTAAC
>CAYSKD010000001.1:3864-23155 GCA_964431665.1 uncultured Clostridium sp. | reverse complement strand
TAATAATATACATAATTAAAAAATATGATGAATACTTGAAAAGATAGTTGGTATATTATATAATAAATATGTATTAAGGTTAGGAGACTTTATGAATAATATAGAAATAAATATAATAGGTGCAGGCCTTGCAGGTACAGAATGTGCATATATACTTGCAAAAAATGGTATAAAAGTTAATTTATTTGAAATGAAAAAAGTAAAAAAATCTGAAGCACATAAAAGTGATGATTTTGCTGAACTTGTTTGTAGCAATTCATTAAAATCAGAATCACTTACTAATGCATGCGGACTATTAAAGTATGAAATGTCTATACTAGGCAGTTTATTTGTAGAAGCAGCTCAGAAAACAAAAGTTCCAGCAGGCCAAGCTTTGGCAGTTGATAGAGATAAATTTTCAAAATATATAACGGATGTTATAAAAAATAATAAAAATATAACAGTAATTGATAAAGAAATTAAAAGTTTAGAAGAATTAAATGGGATAATAGTTGTTGCTACTGGTCCTTTAACTAGTGAAAATTTATTGAGTAATATATTAAAAAAGGTAGGAGAAGATAGTTTATATTTTTTTGATGCAGCTGCTCCTATTGTAGATGCAGAAACTATTAATATGGATATAGCTTATGTAATGGACAGATATGGTAAGGAAAATGAAGGAGACTATATAAATTTACCTATGACTAAGGAGGAATACTATTCTTTCTATAATGAGCTTGTATCAGCTAAACAAGCAAACAGACATGACTTTGATAAATTTGTTTTATTTGAAGGTTGTATGCCAATTGAAGAAATGGCAAAAAGGGGAGATAAAACATTAACGTTTGGTCCCCTAAAACCAGTTGGACTGGACAATCCCAAAACTAAGGAAAAAAATTATGCAGTAGTTCAACTTAGAGCTGAAAATATTGAAAAAACAATGTATAATTTAGTTGGATTTCAAACATCTTTAACATTTAGTGAACAAAAAAGAGTATTTACAATGATACCCGGATTAGAAAAAGCAGAGTTTGTAAGATATGGGGTTATGCATAAAAACTCATATATAAATGGTGGAAAGTTATTAGATGATAATTTTTGCTTAAAAAATAATAACAATATATATTTTGCAGGTCAAATATCTGGTGTAGAGGGATACGTAGAATCAGCGGCCTCAGGACTTATGGTAGCATATAGTATATTATCAAGACTAAAAGGAGAAAAATTAAAATTTCCAGATAACACAATGCTTGGAAGTTTAAGCAAGTATATTTCAACATTTAATGTAAATTTTCAGCCAATGAATGCAAATTTTGGCATTTTAAAACCATTAGATGAAAAGATAAAAAACAAGAAGGAAAGATATGAATTGTTATCTAAAAGAGCGATAGATTCTATTAATCAATTTAATAAGGATATAAAGAGGTAACTTAATAATATGAAAAATTATAAAAGAACTATCAAGAATTTTGGCAAAGGACTTAAGGGTAGCCGGATTATATTTTTTAGGAATGGGGCTTAGTATAAATCCATTAACTCTTCCACTTGGGGTATTGAGTATGGTAAAGGGCGGCAAAAATATATACGATAGTTATCAAGGTAACTATATACAAAATTCTATGATGGGTGTAAAATATGCTAAATTTAAAGATAGGAAAAATGAAACAAGACCCAATTATATAGTAGAAGGATTACCTAGTATTAAGCAATTCTTAGAAGCATATTTAACAAATAATAAAATGAACTTTTTAATGATGCAGGAATTAAATTTGTTTTTGCAGCTAGATAGAGAAGATGAATTTGGAAATGAAATTCAGTATAATGCTGTTACTCATGCTGGTAATTATAAAATGTTACAAGAATTAGAAAAGCATGGAATAATAGCTAATCTTGAAAAATCATATTTTAAAGATAAGAGTTTAAGATTTGAAAAGATATTGCTTGGTGATTCAAAATCTAAATCAAATATTGATTATAGAAAAAGAAGAATTAATCAATTAAAAGAAAATATTAAATCTCAAAAAGGAATGGTTAATAAATTTAGAACTTTAAGAGAAGAATTAAATATAGGGATAGATAAAAAGACTAAAATGTATAAAATAAGCTTTATAAAGACTAATAAAGAATTTTCTATAGAAGATATTGCTCAAATTTTGAGTTTTACTAAAGATGAAAATGGTATTTTGGATAGAACCAAATATGATTTTGTAATTGATAAAAATTCAAATGTAAAAGCAATCCAGTATAAGCCACAATATGTATTTAATATGTTTAAGCAAAGATCAAAGGAGATTTTAAATAAAATTAACGAAAGAGCAAAAAATAAGAAAAGTAGTGTTATAGACAGCTTAAATAAAATGACATTAAGTGTTGATAAAGTAGTAGAAAATGATATAAATAAGAGTATTAAAGGTTCAGAAATAAAAATAAATAGAAATGTGGATGATAAAAGTATAATTTAACTATATAAGGAAGTGATAAAGTGTCAAATATATATTTATTTTATGGAGAGGAAAAATATGATTTAAATCAAAGAGTAGAAAAAATAAAAAAAGAGTTTGATAAATTAGAAGTAGGTTTAAACTTATTTTATATTACAAAAGATAATATAAAAGAGCTTGAAAATATTTGTCAAGAATTTACCTTTTTTGGGAGTCAAAAATTAATAATTATAAAAGACACAAAATTAAAATTTGATATTTCCTTGATAAACAATCTAGATAATGATATTAAAGTTATAATAATAGAAGATAGCGTTGATAAAAGGCTTTCAGAGTATAAATCATTGGCAAAAATTGCAGAATGCACTGAATTTAAGACTATGGATGCTAAGCAAATAATAACATATATTATACAAGTTTTAAAAAGGTATAATATAGAAATATCATATGATACAGCTGAGTATATGCAAAATATGTGTGGAGAAAGTAAGGCAAATATAATTAATGAGTTACAAAAATTAGTTATATATTTAGATGGAAAGAATACTATTTCAAAAGAAGATATTGATAAAGTATGTTCTAAAACTTTTAATGCTAAAATATTTGATGTACTTGAAAAGATAGTAAATAAAGATTCTAAAAATGCTATAGAAAGTTTGGATGAATTACTTAGTCAAAAAGAGCCTATAATAAAAATATATATAATGTTATATAAACAAATAAAGCAAATGTATATGATAAAGGCATTAAAAGAAAAAAAATCTTCTGATATTGCAAAAGAACTTTCAATTCACCCTTTTGTATATAAAAATCTTTCAAAAAGTTCTGATAAATATACATTAGCAGAACTAAAAAGTTTAATTTATGCATTTGATGAATATGATGAAAAAACTAAAATTGGGGAAATGGATTTTGAAATAGGCTTAAAAAAAATAATATGTTCAATGTAATAATAACCTCTTTTTTGACCATAATATAAATATGGAAAAAAAAGAGGTGTTTTTATGAGTAAAAATTTGAATTTTAGAACAGATATGGCTGATGAAAGGGTTGATAAATATAAACAGATAAATAATTTAAGTGCAATTGATGGAATAGAAGTTATATCTGATATTCAAAACTCAGTTATAATAACAACTGTAAATGTATTAAATGAAAATGGTGCTAAGGCATTATCAAAGGACATAGGCAAATATATAACAATTGAAATAAAAGATGTTAAATATTTAGATGACGAAGATAAAAAAATGGTAGTACAAACAGTATCCAGCATTTTAAAGGAGCTTGTAGGGAAAAATAAGAATGAAGATGTATTAGTTGTAGGACTTGGGAACATATATGTAACACCTGATGCATTAGGTCCAAAAGTGGTTGAAAATGTAGAAGTGACAAGGCATCTTTTACACTTTGCTAAAGAGTTAGTTGAAGAAGGTACAAGATGTGTTAGTGCAATATCACCTGGAGTCCTTGGTACAACAGGAATAGAAACATCTGAGATAATTAGCGCTGTAGTTAAAAGTACTAAGCCATCAAAACTTATTGTAATCGATAGTTTAGCATCTTCAAGTATACACAGAGTTGGAAGTACAATACAAATTAGTAATACTGGCATTACGCCAGGTGCTGGCGTAAGAAATAAAAGAGATGGGATAAATGAGCATACAATGGGTATACCAGTTATTGCAATAGGTGTTCCAACTGTAGTTGATATGGCAACTATAACTAATGAAGCTATAGATAAAATGTTAGATAAAGCAAAAGATGAGGAAGAAGAATTTGGTAGTAATGTTGATATGAAAAGCATTAATACTTTTTTAAAAAATTTAAAACAGGATACAAGATATGATATGATTGCTAATATATTAGATACGCAAAATTATATTGTAACCCCTAAAGAAGTAGATGAATTAATTATTACTATGTCAAAATTAATATCTAATAGTATAAATGAAGCAATAGATTAGAATATTTAATTCTATTTATTATAAAAATTAACGATTAAAACCAAATAGCTTTGTTATTACCATTATCATTATTAATAGATTGTGAAAATGTTAAATTATATGGTTATATGTTAAAGTATATATTTTTAATAGTGATTTTGTACTTTTTTTATTACATTTACTTATAATTATAGTTGTGAATGAATATATAGAATATATAGAATATATAAATTAATAAAAACTTGCAAATGTTTACTTTCAATGCTATAATACTAATATTGCACTTAAGGCAAGCAAAAGGAAGGATGATATTATGAAAATATGTGTATATGGTGCTGCAAGTAGCGAGATAGATAAAAGTTTTATACAAACTGCAAAGAATTTAGGAATAGAAATTGTAAAAAGAGGTCACAGCTTAGTATTTGGTGGTGGTAGAAGTGGAATAATGGGTGCTGTAGCTAGTGGAGTTAAGCAAAAAGGTGGAGAAATATTAGGAATATCACCTAAATTCTTTGAAGAAAACAATGCAGAAGTATATTTCAAAGAATGTACTAATTTTATTAAAACTGAAACAATGCGTGAAAGAAAAAAATTATTAGATGAAAGCTCTGATGCTTTTATAGTATTACCGGGAGGAATAGGTACTTTTGACGAATTTTTTGAAATCTTAACATTAAAACAATTAGGAAGGCATAATAAAGCTATAGTTATATTTAATATAAATAATTATTTTGATAATTTGTTAAAAATGATGGAAGTTTCAATAGAAAAGAAATTTATAACAGAAGATTGTGTTGAGTTATATAAAATAACAAATAGTATAGATGAAACTTTAGACTATGTAGAAAATTATGACCCAAAAGATATAGATTTAAGTAAAGTAAAAATTAGATAAAAATTTGATAAAAACTTTTTATGCATTTATTAAATTAGCAGATACTATGTTTTTTATAATATAGTGTCTTTTTTTTACTTAAGTATTAAACAATTGATTAGTTAACTTGCCATTATATTGTATAATTTCAATATTTCCTTGATTTTTTTATAATTTTGGTATAGAATACGTATATATAATAAAGGAGGAAACTCATGAAAGAAAATATAAAAAAAGTAAGCTTAAATATTGTTATAGCGTGTATAGCATTAATTACATTATTTTCATTAATATGTAATATAAAAGCAACTGAAATTACAGATGATATGTCTGTAGATAAAGAAGAAACTGAACAAGAGATAGAAAGTAACGAAAACTTTGAAGGAATATTTGATACAATTTATACAGATGATGTATATAAATCAAGTCAAAAGAAAAACTCATATTTACCTTTTCTTTGTTTTTCTTCAGATAGAGTAATAATTGATAGTAAAATTGAGAATATGGGTTTTATATTTGCTAATAAATCAATAGAAGTAAATGAAGAAATGAAGAATTTACAAGTGATGTTCTCTTCAGATAGCGTTAGAGTAAACTCAAATATTGAAAGAGGCACTATAATTGCAAATGGTAATATAACAATAGATTCACAGATTCAAGGCAATTTACTTTTAATATCAACAGACACTATTACAATAGGAAAAGATGCTTATATAAATGGTGATTTAATAGTAATTGCAAATGAATTAAATATAGAAGGAACTGTAAATAATAGTGTCCTTGGAACTGTTACAAAATGTGATATAACAGGAAATGTAAATAAAGACTTAAGGATAAATGTAAGTGATTTAAATATATCCTCAAATGAAAATATTAAAGGGAACATATATATAGAAACATTCAGTCAAACTTTAAATATAAAAGACAATTATCCAAATGCAATAGTAAAAGTAAAAGAGCAAACAGATAACTCTGCATTTTCCTTTCAAAACATATTAAATATGATTATCACATCATTAGTATTAACTTTGTTATATATAGTTATATCTAAAAAGTCAAAAGGTAGATTATATTTAACCATAAAAGATAAAGTAAAAAATAACGTAGCATTTGTAATACTTAGTGGTGCAATATTACTTTTAGCAAGTTTCCCAGTTGCATTTTTACTACTATGGTTAAGCATAGTAGGACTATGGGTAGTTACAGTACCTTTAATGATTATATATATTGCTTTTCTTGTAGTAGTTGGTATGTTAGATATATTTATAGTTGGTAGCTTAATGTATAAATATATAAAAGAAAAATATTTAAAAAAAGATGGTGTTATAACTGATATTATAGGAGCATTTGTAGTATATTTAGTACTATATTTACTTACTAATATACCAGTTGTTGGAGTATATATTTCATTTGCATTGCTTTTAATAGCTATTGGAATTGTATTTACATCAATTTCAAAAAAAGCAAAATAATTTCTTAGGGGGACAAGATGAAAGAATATTATGAATTATCATCTAAAGAAGTAATAGAGCAGTTAAAATCAGATAAAAATGGTTTAAGTATACAAGAAGCTAAAGAAAGATTAAATAAAGACGGCCCTAATAAATTAAAAGAAGTAAGAAAAAAGGGAATCTTTTTAAAATTTTTAGAACAATTTAAGAATGTAATGCTTATAATTTTAATTATTTCGGCTATCTTGTCTGCAATTGTATCTATAAAAACAGGCGAAACTCTTACTGATGCGGTTATAATATTGTTTGTGGTTGTGCTAAATGCAGTACTTGGTGTAGTGCAAGAAAGTAAAGCAGAAAAGGCTATAGAGGCTTTAAAGGAGATGTCTCTTCCATACATAAAAGTAAAGAGAAATTCAAATATTTTAAGTGTAAGGACAGAAGAATTAGTTGTAGGGGATATTGTACTTGTTGAGGCTGGAGATTATATACCAGCAGATATGAGAATAGTAGAAAATCATAGCTTAAGAGTTGAAGAAGCCGCTTTAACAGGAGAGTCTGTACCAGTAGATAAACAAAGTAACAAAATAAATAGTGAGTTAAAAATTGCACTTGCAGATCGAACTAACATGTTATTTTCGGGAAGTAATGTTGTCTATGGTAGAGGAGAGGCAGTAGTTACAAATATTGGTATGAATACAGAACTTGGAAAAATTGCAGAGGCTTTATCATCACAAAAAGTAGAAATTACACCTCTTCAAAAGAAGATAAATGAGTTAAGTAAAGTTTTAAGTATAATTGTAGTAGTTATAGCAGTTATTATGTTTATTATTGGCTTTTTAGAAGGAAATCCTATACTTGATGTATTTATGCTAGCAATATCTTTGGCTGTTGCAGCAATTCCTGAGGGACTTTCTGCGGTAATTACTATAACTCTTGCTATTGGAGTTCAGAAGATGGCAAAAGAAAATGCAATTGTAAGAAAACTTTCATCAGTTGAAGCTTTAGGAGCAACTGAAGTAATATGTTCAGATAAAACTGGAACACTTACACAAAATAAAATGACGTTAAGAAAGATTTTTTTAGATAATAGAACAATTGACGTTAATGATGTTGAAAGTGTGGAAATCTTTTGTCAAAAAGAGAATATTAATGAAGTTGACTTAAAGGTTCTAACTAACATAATGGTACTTTGTAATGATACAAATTTTGGAGAAGATAACGGCAAAAAAGTAATGCTTGGCGATCCTACAGAAACTGCACTTGTAGAATTTGCGGAAAAAATAGGATTTGACAAAGAAGACATGGAAAAGAAGTATCATAGAATAGATGAATTACCATTTGACTCAACAAGAAAAATGATGACCACAGTAAATGAATTTGAAAATGAAAATATGATTTTAACAAAAGGTGCTGTAGAATCAATACTAAAAAACTGTGATAGAATTCTTTTAAATGGAAATATTGAAAAAATCACAGATGAACAAAAAAAGAGAATATTTAGTGACAATTTAGATATGGCAAAATCTGCTCTTAGAGTCTTAGCCTGCGCTTATAGAATACAAACTAAAGAGCAGGATATCGAAAAATCAGAAAAGAATATGGTATTTGTTGGGCTTGTTGGCATGATTGATCCACCTCGTAAAGAGGCTAAAAAGGCAGTTGAAAGATGCTTTAATGCTGGAATGATACCTGTAATGATAACAGGTGATAATATAGATACAGCAAGAGCAATTGCAAAAGAATTAGGAATTTTAACAAGAGACGAAGAGGCTGTAACTGGTACAGATGTCGATAATATGTCTGATGAAGAATTGATAAAAAGAGTTAATGATATACGAGTATATGCAAGGGTTTCTCCAGAAAATAAAATTAGAATAGTAAAGGCTTGGAAGAAAAATGGAAAAACTGTTGCAATGACAGGAGATGGAGTAAATGATGCACCTGCCCTAAAGGGTGCAGATATTGGAATAGGCATGGGAATTACAGGAACTGAAGTTTCAAAAAGTGTATCTAGTATGGTTCTTGCTGATGATAATTTTGCAACGATTGTAGTTGCTATTAAGGAAGGAAGAAGAATATATAATAATATTCAAAATGTTATAGCATATTTACTTGCTTCAAATTTAGCAGAAGTTTTAATAGTATTTATTTCAACTTTACTAAATCAGCAATTGTTGTTACCAATACAAATATTATGGATTAATTTAGTAACAGATACAATACCAGCAATTGCGCTTGGATTTGAAAAAGAAGAAAAAAATATAATGAGACAAAAACCAAGAAGTGCAAATGAAAGACTATTTACACCATTTTTGATTTTAAGAATAATTATTCCGGCAGTCTTAAAAGCAGTTGTTATATTTGCAATTTATTTTATACTAAAAGCAAACTATTCAGTAGCTATAGCAAGTGCCGCTTCCTTTATAACGCTTGCAACTCTTGAAATATTGTTTTCGTTTGTATGTAGATCAGATAAAAAATCAGTATTTAAAATAGGGATATTTTCAAATAAGCCGATGTTGTTTTGCGTATTGGGAACGGTATTAGTTCAAATAGCTATAGTGCTTACACCAACACTTGCATCACTTCTTAACATACCTGTATTACCTATTGATGTACACATCTGTATAATAATTACTAGCATAGTTACTGTAGTTATATTTGAAGTAATAAAGATTATACTTGGTAAAATTTTTGCAAAATAAAAAAGGCAACAAATAATCATATTATATATAATGAGAGCATAGGTTATACTATAGAAAGAAGGTATAACCTATGTTTGATAGTATAAGAAGAATGTTATTTGGCAATAATAAAAATAGAAATAGAAATTTTAGTTTTCGTTCAAGAACATCAAACTGTAAACGTTGTGTATATAATTTGGTTAATTTTGAACAAGCAAAAAATATGATTGAATCTCAAAATGTTATTTTAATCGACGTTAGAACTAGTAATGAATATGAATTTATGCATATAAAAAATGCTATTAATATACCTGTAGATGAAATTGCAAATAGAATAAATGAGATAAATGACGGAAGGAATATAATGGTATATTGTGCAAGTGGAGCAAGAAGTAAAAATGCTATACTTACGTTAAATAATTTTGGCATAAATAATATTTATATATGGGAGTATGGAGCTTTAGCAACATTTCCATATAGAGATTTAATTGAATATGGAAATAAAAAGTAAGAAAATCTGAAAGGAGTATATTAATGATAAGACATATAAGTGATGAAAATTTTGAAAGTGAAGTAACTTCTAAAGGTCTTTGTTTAGTTGATTTCTACGCAACATGGTGTGGCCCTTGTATGAGGCTTGCGCCCATTTTAGAAGAATTATCTTCTAGTAGAGCTGGCTATGAAATCTTGAAAGTTGATGTTGATGAAAATCCTAATATATCGAGGAAATTAAATATTGATACTATACCAACAATTTGTATGTATAAGGATGGAAAGTTAGTTGAAAAAATAGTCGGATTAATACCAAAAGAGGAAATTATTGAATTATTTGAAAAATATTCTTAGAAAATAATTATTAATTTTACTTGAAATATTGGTTATAATTAGTATGTGTAACACAAATGTAATGAAAATGATACAAAATTGTAGTTGAAATTTCTTATTAATTTGATATAATGTTATTGTAAATTTGAAAAATGTACGAAAGAGGTGTATATATATGAAAAAAGAGAGCTTTTGGAAATATGAGTGGAACTTATTTTTGAAGGATATGCAGGAATTAGGAGAATTCTGTTTACAACCTGTTGAAATTACAGGAATTCCATGGAAGAATAAAAATCAAATGTTAAAACCAACAATGGAGGAAGTTGAACAAAAAGCTGATCAGGTTGGATTTTGGCAAAATGAATGGAATTTGTTTAAGAAAGATATAAGTAATGCTGTTGATTTCTTAACTCAACCAGTTACATTTAAATAATTAGTAATTTGTACGAGGCTATTTTATGCTTCGTATTTTTTATTATAAAATTGTATTTAAAATGTAAAAGTGCAAATTAATAAATAAAAAGGTTCTAAAATTTTGATAAATATATTTAAGTTTTAGAACTTTTTAGTTATTTGTACAGTTTAAGTTTTAAATTTCTCTAAAATATGATAAAGAAATACAAGTAATATTTCAAAAATATTTCAAAAGAATTACATTTAGATAACATTTTGGCAAAATTGGAAAAAAATCATAATTATCAATTGATTTTTTTTTTTTTACGATATATACTATATGAGAGATAAAAAAGAAATAATTTTTACACAACTAATGTTATTTAGTCAATGTTATTTATGGAGGTTGAATACATATGATAGGAATGAGTCAAATTAAAAAGAAGACTATGCAAGGAATATTAATAGGTGTTGGTATAGGCGCAGTAGGAATTGGGCTTACACTTTGGTGGGCAATACATACAATTAAAACATATGAAAATGGGACAAATAAAAATTATTTACAAAATTATACACAAGTGGTAACTGTATTAAAAGAAGATGTTATTCAAGGTGAAGTTATAACTTCTGATATGATTACAACACAAAGAGTACATAAAAAAACTGTACCAAGTGGTGCTCTAAGCTCTGATGAGATTGTAAATCAGGTTGCAAAATATAATATTGCTGCTAATGTTCCAATAACTGCATCTATGATTACAGAAGATATTATAGCTGCAGATATTAGATCACAAGAAGTAAATACAGTGCTTATGCCAAGTGATTTAAATGAAGGCGATTATGTTGATATAAGAATAATGTATCCTAATGGTACGGACTATATAGTTCTTGCTCAAAAAAATGTAAAACAAATTAGTGGGCAAACAATGTGGTTAGATTTAGCAGAAGATGAAAGATTATTACTTAACAGTGCTATGGTAGATTCTTTCTTAAATAGTGGAACTAAACTTTATGCAACAAAATATGCAGATAGTGATGCTCAAGTAAAAGTTGTAAGTGACGAAAAAGCAGAAACAGATTCAACAAATCCAGAAGATACAGATACAGCTACTTCTACAACAAAAGCAACAAGTACAACAAATTCAGAGCTAACTCCATCAGAAAAAGCAACTGCAGAAGCACAAGGAAAATTAAGTAAAGTTATAGAATCAGAAATTGATTCATTAAAAAATGCAACAACTGATGAAGCTGTAGATATAATATTTGATTTAGTAATAAAATATAAAAGTTTCGCAAATGCTGTAACAAGAACAACAGAAAATTATCAACCAAATACTCAAGTTATGAATATGATGCAAGCAAATGCAAATATATTAGATGAGGCAAAGGAAAAATTAAGTGCTGTAGCTAGAGCAAATATAGAAAATGGAATTGAAAATTACAAAAACGACACAGGAGATTCTTACAGCAATGTAGTTTCTGGTGCACAAACAGCTATATCAAATCAAAAAGCTTTAAGAAATGAATTAACAACATATGAATAAATATTAAGAGGGGGAATAATTAATGTCAGTAATTGGACTAGTAGGATATATGGACAAATATGATTTTGCTATTAATTTAGCAAAAACTATTAACATTATGGATAAATCGGTATTAGTTGTAGATGCAACTTTAGACCAAAAGCTAAAATATGTTGTTCCTGCACTTGGTAATATAGGAAGGGCATATGTTACACAATATAATAATATAGATTTTGCCGTAGGATTTAATAGTATGCATGATATTGAAAATTATATGATTGAACAAGGAATTAATATAGGGCTATATGATTATATCTTAATTGATATAGATAGCCCTAAGGGATATGAATTCTTTAGAACAAGAGGAATTGACAAAACATATTTCTTTATAGATACAACGGTTTTATCAATTGCTAAGAATAAAGAATTAATAAAAGCTTTAAGAGTATACAATCAGCAAGAGGAAAGTTTAAAACTTACTAAAGTATGGTTTAAAGCATTTATGTCACGTGCAAGTGAAACATACTTTAATGAGCAAATAAAGGAGTATAACGTTTCTTGGATTGAGCCTGAATATGAAATACCAGATGATACACAAGATAAAATAGCTAATGTTGACTCACAACTTAGCGGTATAATATCAATTAAGAAACATTCAAAAATGTATATAAGCTCAATTGCAGATATTACGTCCGAAATTATAGATGATGTAACATCAAAAGAAGTAAGAAATAGAATTAAAAGGAGGAGAGATTAATGCCTAGAGTTGTATTTTGGAGCCCAGATAAGGCAATGAATGGAGCAACACATGCAATTATAGCAGTAAGTACTTTTATGGGAATAACTCATAAAGCAACTTGCCTTTTAATGCAAGGACACTTTAATTCTAAGAAAATAGAATCTTCTTATACACCTTATGATGAGCTTATAGCAAGTGGAGCGTTTGATAATGCAAATATTGGAGCAAGTGCCCTTATACGTCTTGCAACTTCAAATAAATTGACTTCTGATGCTATAAAAAACTATGCTAAACCGGTTTTAAAAGAACGTTTAGATGTTTTGTATGGAATAAACTCAAAAGAAAGAAATGATTATGAAGAATTAACTAGAAACCTTCCATATATAACAAGAAAAGCATCAGAGGCATATGATTTAGTATTTATAGATTTACCAAAAGGCTCAGAAGAGAAATTTAAAACAGATACATTATCTGACTCTGAAGTAGTAGTTTGTGTAGTAAATCAAGATGAGGTTAAATTATCAAAATTCTTTGAAAGTATAAATTCAATTGAAGAATTAAAAGACAAAACAAAAATAGTTTTAATAGCAGATTACGAAGAAAACTCAAAATATAATGCTATGAATATAAAAACAAAATATAAAGTAAAAGATCCTATTTATGTAGTTCCACACAATTTCGCATTTTCTGATGCATGTAATAGTGGTAATGTAGTAGACTTTTTCTATAAAAATATAAATGCGGACTCAAAAGATTATAATGGTTATTTTATATCACAGGTAAAAGCTGTTGTAGATAAAATATTTGATCTTTCCAAAATTAGAGATAATTAATACATTTTTATAGTGTAAAATAATATAAAATATATATAAAACTTTAAAATTATCTAAATTATAAAAAAAGAGTAAGAGGTGATAAAATGAGTGTTGCATTTGTATTTAATATTTTACTAATTATACTTCTTGTAGTATTTGTTGTTGGATTCTTTTGGTATAAAGTAAAAAACTCTGGACAAGATGAAAAAAAAGATGAACTTACTCGTGAAAGAGAAAAATATAGTATTGAAAGAATGAAAGAGTACATAAAGAAAGAATTTGATGAAATAACAAGAATGAATCTTTATGATTTAGCTCTATCAGAAGAAGAATATGAAAGAAGAAAAAATGTAAAATATGACTTAAAAAAAGCACTAAAAGGTGCTGGTTATGCAGACTCTAGTGATAAGAAGTATGTTAAAACCTTGATGTTTGATTTGCTTAGAAATAATTATAAAGTAAATGAATTTAATATAAATAATGCAATTCCTTTTAATAATTTTGAAGAATTAACACCTCAAGATAGGTTTGAAATATTACTTCATGTATATAAACAAAAATATAAGGCTGAAGCTTTAACTGAGCTTATAACAAAGTATAATTTGGACTTTCCAAAATATGAGTTTGATCCAGAAGTACCTTCTTATGTTATAACAGCTAAAGAAATAGAAGATATATTTGCAAGGGAAATTACTGAAGACACATTATCTTTTGACGATAAACTTGAAATAGTTGTTCAAAGAATATATCAAGGATACAAAGGATATAGCGTAGTTGATGATATTCGTGATATGAATATCGATGGTGTATCTGGTGGTGTATCTGGTATTCCACCATCATTCCTTGACCAAATATCTGGTATGGAAGAGTATTTTGAGCAGATGGGAAGTAGAAAAATTCCTATGTCATATGATTCTGTTTGGATATTCTATAAAGGTAAAGCCACATATTTATCTTTCCTATCATTTGGCAGTGAAGCAGAACTTAAAAGAGTTTGTCAAAATATATATAAGTTTAACAATCCAGGTCAATTATCTGAATCTGTTGGATTTAAGATAAATGAAATGAAAGACGGTTCCAGAGTTGTTGTTTTAAGACCAAACTTCTCTGAATCTTGGGCATTCTTTGTAAGAAAGTTTGCTCCACCAACTTTAATTTCTGCAGAGCAATTGTTAATTCATGATAATAAAGAAAATGTAATAGAATTGTTGAAATATTTAATAAGGGGCGCTAGAGTTACTGCGATAACTGGTGAACAGGGTTGTGGTAAAACAACATTACTTATGGCTATAATGAAATATTTGTATCCAACAATTACAATTCGTGTACAGGAAACTGCATTCGAATTACACTTAAGAAAAATTTATCCATATCATAACATATTATCTTTAAGAGAAACTGATACTATTACAGGACAAATGGGACTTGATGTTCAAAAGAAAACTGATGGTGGTGTTAATATCTTAGGAGAGGTTGCAACCGATCCGGTTGCTGCTTGGATGATACAGATGGCGCAAGTTGCTTCAAAGTTTACATTATTTACACACCACGCTAAGACTTTTCCAAACTTGATTACTGCACTTAGAAACTCACTATTAAAGATTGGTATGTTTACTGATGAAAATGTTGCTGAAGTACAAGTTGTTCAAGTTATAAACTTCGACATACATTTAAAAAGAGGTACAGATGGTACTAGATATATAGAAAGAATAACTGAATGTATACCACTTGACCCAGAATTCAATTATAATAGAGATTATAGCAAAGAAACAACTTTAGCAGGTAAATTAGATAGATTCTTTGATAATACTGTTGAGTATTTTGAACATAAGACACAAAATAGTAATTATACATATAAAAATATAATTGAATGGCGTGACGGAAAATATGTATTTACAAATCCAATTAGTGAAGAAAATATTAAATCTATGAGAGACAACATGTCACCAGAAGATGTTAAAGCATTTGATGACTTCTTAGATGTAGCATGGAGGTGATGTGATTGGTAACATATATAGCTGTAGGTTTAATAGGTATATCTGTAGTTGGAATGTTTGCTTTATTAATTTATTACAGTCTGGTTAAAAAGAAATACAAGAAAAATAGTGCACTCTTTAGTCAAGACCAGCTTGTAGTAAAAAATAGAGGAACTGTAAAAGATGGATTTGATAGAGTATATCAAATAGTATATCTTACATTTGTAAAAATGCCGATTGTTAAGTATTATACAAAAAAGACAAGATTAAAAATGGAAATGACAAACGATTATACCGAATACGAAATTAGGCGTAGAACAGGTAAATCAATGCTTATAGCAGCTATATTTTTATTCTTATCACTATTTGTATTTTTAAACTTAATAAACGATTTGTACATGTCACTTATGGTAATAATAGGTGTACTTATTGTAACTGAAAAAATCATTGATATTGGTATAACATCAGTATCAGAAAAAATATTAAGGCAACTTCCAGAAGTATTTACAAGTATTAGACATGCCTTTCATGAACATGGTATGATCGAAGAGTCCTTTAACGAAGCAATAGATGAATTTGGGGATAAAGAGATTGGACCACAATTAAAAAGAATTAAGGAAGCAATGATAGCTGATAATCCAGAAACTGAACTTGAAAGATACTATGATACAGCTCCAAACAGATTTTTAAAATTATTTGCAGGTGTTTCATATTTAACACTTGATTTAGGAGATAGAAAGATTGATGGAACATCAGTATATCTTAAAAACTTAAATAATATACTAAGTGAGATACATCTTGAAATTTTAAAAAGAGATAAAATAAATTACATGTTTAGAAGTTTAACTATTATTGCAGTTGTACCACTTTTTGCAATAAAGCCTTTACAAAGTTGGGCAGAGTCAAATTTCCCTGCACTATCTAACTTCTATGGTAGTAGTATAGGATTTATAATACAATCATTAATTATTGTATCTATATTTATCTCATACTTAATGTTAAGAATTATTAAAGAAGACTCAGAAGAAATAAAATTTGATAGAGTATCTAATAAAAAGTGGCAAGAAAAATTGTATAAAGTACCATTTGTTAAAATGATTGTTGATGCATTTAAATCAAAACCACATACTAGAAAAAATAGAAATGAAACAATCCTTATAAAAAACACAAATGCATACCTTACAATTGAATGGCTTTATGTTAATAAATTAGTTGCTGCAGCAGTTACCTTTGTATTAGTATTAATACTTATGTTTAATATGCAGCGTATTGATGTAGCAGCCGTATATAACAAAGTAAGCGATGAATTCCTATCTTTTGGTAAGCTTTCAGCCGAACAAGAGGCAGCAGCTCAAGCTTTAAATGATAGGGACAAGACATATATTGAAAAATACAAAAACAAAAATGTAACTAAAGAAGAGTTAGAAATGGAATTTACAGATCCTGTAACAGGAACTGTAGACCAAACCACTGTTGATAGAGTATATGACAAAATCAACACAGTAAATAACTCATATATTAAATTTTGGCATGTTTTAGTTTCATTAATATGTGCAGTAATTGCATATTATTGCCCAACTCTAATACTTGTTATAAAAAATAAGATAAGAGAAATGGAAAAAGAAAACGAAATAATGCAATTTCAGTCAATTATACTTATGCTTATGTATATAGATAGAATTGACGTACAAACAATACTTGAATGGTTATGCAGATTCTCATACGCTTTCAAAGAACCAATAGCGACATGTTTAAACAACTATGAATCAGGTGCTGAAGAAGCCCTTGAACAATTAAAAGAAGATGTGCCATATAAAGACTTTGAAAGAATTGTTGAACAGTTAATATCAGCAGTTGAAAGAATTCCAATAAGAGATGCTTTTGATGAACTTGAAACTGAGCAAGCATTCTTTCATGAAAAAAGAAAAGACGCAAACGAAAGACTTATACAAAAGAAAGTTACATATGGTAAAGTATTAGGATTTGCTCCTATGGTTATACTTATTGGTGGATACTTAGTTGCTCCACTTATGATAGTAAGTATAATGCAAATGATGTCATACTTTAGTACTATGACATTTTAAACTTAGGTTTAAACGTTATTTATTAAATCCATTAAATAATGTTTAAATATATATTAGATGCCATTTAGCGATCCTTTTAAAAAATATGGCATCTAACAATTTTGGTTAATACATCAAATATATTGATGTTTAACATATAGCAAGGAAATACAATAATGAGTAAAGTTGAAGATATTATATGTATCATATTATTTTATATTACATTAGCAATTATGGTTATCACTTTAATAAACGATATAGTAATAAGCAAAGAAAGTGCTAGTAGCGGTTATATTAGTGATAATATAAAAAATGAAATATCATCAAATTATGTAGGAAAAATTATAACAATGTCTGAGCTTAAAACAATATCTAAAAAATTACTAAATATCAAAGGTATTATTATAGAAATTGGTGGAACTAAATACAATTACTATAATAGTATTTATGATATAGACTTAACTGGATATTTAAGTAAAGACCAAACTTTTGAAATTAGAATAAAAGATAGTGAACAATTTATTGTAGATTTCTTTGCATTATAAAAAATAGGAGGTTAAATATATGGATAACGCGCAAAAAGCGATAATGATTGGTGTAGGATTGTTTATAACAATTATCGTAATAGCTGCCGTAATGTTGATAACAGGAATAGGACAAGATTTATTAAATAGTGGAACTAATCAATTAACAGGCATATCTGAAAGTTTAAGAACACAAATGGCCGAACAATATGATGGAAAAACATTTACATTATCTCAAGTAACAACTGCATGCTCTGATTTGATTAGTAGAAATGATAGTTCAATTAAAATTGTAGTTAATGCAGGTGATAATAAAAAATATACATTTAGTGATACTGCCACTAATGATGCTAATGGTAGTAGTTATACACAGGAAGTTAAGAAGAGTATGACTAATTTTAATACATTAAAACAGCACATGGGAGCAAGTACACAAAAATATGTAGGTAGTGTTGATATAAGTGATAGTACTGGAATAATAACTGTAACATTTACAAAACAATAGTAGAGGAGGAAATAATATATGGATAACGCACAAAAGGCGATAATGATTGGTGTAGGATTGTTTATAACAATTATCGTAATAGCAGCTGTAATGTTGATAACAGGAATAGGACAAGATTTATTAAATAGTGGAACTAATCAATTAACAGGAATATCTGAAAGTTTAAGAACACAAATGGCTGAACAATATAATGGAAAAACATTTACAGGAGCCCAAGTAAAAACAGCGTGTTCTGATTTGTTAAACAGAAATGATGCAACAATTAAAGTTGCGATTGATGCAACTATTAAAACTACATACTCTGATGCAAAAGACGCTGTAACTAGTAATTCTCAAAAATATACAGCACAAGTTTTATATGATGAGAGTGCTGGAACAGCTTGTGTAAATTTCTATTCGGATACGACTTATAAGAGGAGCACATTTAGTGGTAATACACTTAGTTAATACATGATTTTTAAGGTATATAATTATACTAAAATAGTTATATACCTTTTAATACTATTTTAGCTATATTATTTAATTATATAATTTGCATAAGGAGAAAAATATG
>CAYSKD010000001.1:0-3764 GCA_964431665.1 uncultured Clostridium sp. | reverse complement strand
ATACTATTTTAGCTATATTATTTAATTATATAATTTGCATAAGGAGAAAAATATGTTTGAAACAGTAAGAAGGCTAATTATAAAACACACAGGTATGGTTATAATTATATCAGCTATTATACTTGCATTAATAGTTATAGCATATCAAATGATAACTAACTTAGAAGTTGGTGTGGATATTACAAGTGGTATTGTAGCAACTATAGATAATAATGAAGCCAGTCCATATAATAATAAAATACTAACAGGTTCACAAGTTTTAGATGCAATTAATAAATATTATAACAATTCAGATGTTATAATGATACTTTTTAATAATTCTTCAGATTATAACGATGTAAGTTGTAGATTTTTTGTTACTGGTAAGACTGCTAAATTTGCTCAAAATAATAATTATGATAATGTGATTATTTCAAATAATTATGAAGATATAACAAAGATAGTAGTCCAAGATAGTTTAATGAATTATTTAGAAAATTACAAAAAGGTATCTCTTAATTCATATTCAAGTAGCAGTTCAAAAAACTATGTTAGTCTTGTTTCAAAGTATAAAGCCACTCTTATAAAATGTAACAATGCAAATGTTGGTATGGCTTTTTTTAGAATTGACTAATTTTGTTATATGATAATATTGTGAAATATTAGATAAAAACTGTATTTTTTAAATAAAATGATAGAAAATAGTTTTAATATATTATAAAATATAAGTTGATAAAAGTACAGTATGTACTTTAAAAAGTATGTACACAATACATATTTTTTAAAATATATATTGATATATGTTTTTTAATTTAAGGTGGTGAAGACATGGATGAAGATGTAACTATACGAGCTATTACAATAGGTGCTAGTGTCCTTATAGCAATAGCAACTATTTCAGCCGTTTTAACATATTATAACTCTGCAAAAGAAATGGTAAGACGTATTGGCTCTGGTACAGATATCGCCGGTCTTTACGAACAAGGCATAGAAGAAACTTTACTTAAAGGAACAATAACAGGAACAGAGGTAAAAAATTTACTTAATTATTTTAACGGAAGAGATGATGTTAGTATAATGGTTAAGAATATTCTTATAGCAGCAAATGATGATGGCCAAAATACAGAAGAAAAAAATGCTAGCTCTTATGCTGATTATCGTGATGATTATGATGAAATAATAAAATTTATTTTACCTAATTCAACATATACACTTAGTCATAGTATGAGTGGTGGAATTTTAGAAATAAAAATTAGTGGAAGTTAAATATAAAATAGGAGATATATATGGAGGATAATGTTCAAAGGATATTTTCAATATTACTTGCAGTTTTAATGTTCTTTTTATTACCGTTATATATAGCGTTTGAAAAAAAAGACGATATAGCATATAACTTAGCGCTAAAAGTAACTACAAACTTTGTTAATAGTGTTACTGAAAAAGGCTATTTAACTTATGATATGTATAATGATTATATAACAGAACTTTCTACAACAGGTAATGTTTATGATATAAAATTAGAATATATAGCAAAAGAGTATAATCCAGTTATACAAGTAATAAGCACTGATAAAACAAACAGCACTGATAAAAAAGTAGAAATTGAATATGATTACTTACAAAAGAAAACTGAATGGCAATATTATACACTGCCTACACTTTATGGAGCTGATGAAAATAAAGAAAAAGAAATATTTGATGGTTTGACACTAGATAGTAATAGAGAATATGAGGCACAGCTTACATATAAGCTATCTGAATATAAATATTATACTGATCAAATATTAAGTTTAATTGAAAATAGTGAAGAGGATAGTAATTTTATATCTGAATACGATTATTGGTTGAGGGATGTTGATGATGACATTTCATCTTTTCCAAGACTTTATGGATTAAGAAATGAAGGACTTCTTGTAATGAATGAAGGAGACCAATTTAACGTTATAATAAAAAATGAAAATACTACAATTGCTACAGTATTATTTAATACTTTAACGTTTGGAGCTAATTCAGGAAATGATACTAAAGTATATATAAATTATGGTGGAACAATTAAAAATCAGGAATATATGTCTGTACTTCGTGGCGATGTTAACGACGATGGTATTGTTAATCAAGTTGATATGGATTTGATAAAGGCATATGTTGATGGAAATAAAAGTTTATTTACAACATTAAAACAAAAGATTGCTGCTGATTATAATGGTAATGGGGTAATAGATGATAGTGATAGGGAGTCATTAGATGATTTGTTAAATGGTTAAAAATTTAGGAGGTGAATATTTTGTCTAGTATTACAAATAAAGCATTAGTAATTGCTGTAGGTATTTTTGTAACAATTGCTATTACCTCAGGAATACTTTTAACAATAAGTAAAATGAGGGATATATACCAAGATGTATACCAGACGGATATATCACTTTCAAATAAGTTTTCAGAGTTTGATCAATATGATGGAACTGAAAAAACAGGTCTTGAAGTAGCTAATACATTAAATAAATATCGAGATGGCAATTATTATAGTGATTATACGGTAACGGTTGAAATTAACGGCAGTGATATATATGGATCTGTGTATGGTTCTACAAGTTCTTATTGGAGTGATAAGACCGCTAGATTAGAAAACGGTGATTATTCAGCTATATTTAGTTCTACCGTAATCATAAATGATTCTGCAGCAGAAGTCACTATAACATTTACTAAAGAATAATAAAGGAGTGTGATATACCATGGAAGAATCTTCATTTCAAGCTATATATACAGGCGTATATATATTTGTATTTATTGCAGCACTTACAACTACATTATACATGTTTAGAAATGTAAATGAACTTGCTGAAAATGCGTATAATTATGGAGAGATAGCGACAAATCAAAGTGTTATACAAGCTCCAAGTGAAGATTACAAAATAACAGGTGAAGAATTAATATCATATTACTTTAATTATATAAAAAAAGATAAATATGAATCTGATACAAATGAGTATGTACAAAATATTAATTTGAAAATTGATGGTATTACAAATAATAATCTTCCGTATAGGAATTTGTTAAATAGCATAAGTTCAGATAGAGAGTATAATATAAAGGTTACAAATGTTAATAACGGCATAATAGATGTTGAAATTTATAGCGAGTAGGTATAAAAAAATAGAAAGGGGGTATAAACTTGAAAGATAATTTAAGTATAGTTATAACTATGCTAGTTTTCGTTATTTTAATAGTTATATTCCCTTTATATAACTATTTTGAAAGACAAGATGATATGTCATATAACTTAGCTCTAAAAGCTACAACAAATTTTGTTGATGAAGTATTAGAATGTGGATATTTAACGCAAGAAATGTATGATGATTATGTAGATCTTTTAGGCGATACGGGAAATTTATATGATATAGAATTAGAAGCACATAGGAAATTACTTACAGAAGATGCAATTAATAGTAATGAATATAACGAACAGTATTTAATAAATTATAACAGTGATATATTTGATATTACTGCAGGAACTGAAGTGCAGAATATAAGTTCAAAAATAGTAAAAGATGGAGCTTATTATTTTAATGAAGGAGACCAATTTTACGTTAAAATGAAAAATAGTAATACTACAATGGCAGGTGCTATATTTAATACAATAGTTCCTACAGCATCAAAAGATAGAATTGTTGTAAATTATGGTGGAATTATAAAAAATCAGGCATGGGCAAAGGTTGATGCAGAGTTTATTGAGCTTGCTGATGCTGCGATTGGGGTTCCAAAGCCATTAATTTATTATAAAATAAACG